>DATAAG010000818.1:0-6546 GCA_036260235.1 Longimicrobium sp. | reverse complement strand
TGGACTCGGTTTACTCCGCTGACTCCGTGTGAGGCCCATTCTTCCGTTCAGGACGAGAGGGTTGCGTTCTGCTGGATCTCTCTCGCGCCGGGGACGAAGCCGAAGAAGACGTCGATGGAGCGGATGCGGTCGCCGGCGAAGCGCAGCAGCTCCGCGTTGTGGAAGGTGCCGCCCTGTTTGCCCTCCGTCTCGTAGATCACGACCGCCTCGTCGCCCTGCGTGAAGATCCTGAACGGTTCGCGGAAGCGGAACTCGCCGGCGTGAGGCCAGCAGTGCTCGAAGTACCGCGCCCGGCTGATGTGGTCGTCCCACGGGCTGGTGAAGGTGAAGTCGTCGGCGAGCAGCGCTTCCATCGCGCCGCGGTCCACGGCCTGGTAGACGTGGAAGTAGCTGCGCGCCAGCTCGCGGATCCGTTCCTCAGACATCGACAACCTCGTTCTGTGGGTGGGTTGCGGGCGACGACCTTGCTCGTCGTCCCGCCGCCTCGCCGCTGGTGGATCGACGCGCCTTCCTGAGCCGGACGTCCATCCACGGGAGCCACCGGTCGCCCTCGCGCCGCTCCCATCGGCCGGAAAGGGTGTCGCCGCCCTCGCCGAAGCCGCCGGTGAAGCGCGACGCATCGCCCACGAAGGTCCAGGTGCCGTCGCGGAGAGCGGCGTGCATCACCTCTTCGCCGCCCCGGTGGTCGTACGAGCGCGCGACGTACTCGCCGCGCTCCCCGTCCCAGCCGATGACCTCCAGGGCCTGCACCCGCTCGCCGCCCATCTGCACGTCCACCCGGTGCAGGAGAAAGAAGCCGCCGGGAAGCCACTCGTACTCGTCGGTGCCGGCGAACTCCACCGCCGGGGTGGAGCCGTCGCCCAGCACCTCGCCCCGCGTCTCCCACCGGCCGACGAACGGGGCCAGGCGCGCGTGCTCGGGGCCGGGGCGCGGCGCCGCGCCGGGATCGCTCACGCGGCGTCTTCCGTGCACGCGGCCGCGCGCCCGTTCCACGCGGCGGCGAGCTCGCTGGCGTAGCGCAGCAGCAGGTACTCCGTCCGGGGCTGCACGCCGCACGACTCGTTGCCGCACCCGATGCGGACGCTTTCGTCCAGCCAGGGCGAGGGCTCCACGGTGGCCGCGCCGCCGCAGAAGGGGCAGGGGCGCAGCGGGCCCAGGACGGCCCGCGGCAGCTGCATCGTGCGCTCGCTCAACATCATGCTTCGCTCGCTCGGGTTGCGTGTTCGTCTCACGTTACGGCGTATAAGGTATGGAACACCGTCTTCGGTGTTTCTTCGCGCTCGCTATGGTAAGGGCGCCTCGCCGTCCGCGCAAACAAACATTAGGAGTGGACGGGTGCCCTCAGGCGACCGCCGCGCGCAGGGCGGTCGCGCGGGTGCGTCCCCGGCTACGCGAGCGGGCGACCACGGCGTCCAGGCTCCACTCGCCGGCGCCGGAGAACACCAGGTACAGGAAGAAGAAGCAGTACATCACCGCGGCCACGCCCCCGTTGACGGTGGGCCAGAAGTCCGCCGGCGCGTGGAACTGGAAGTATGCGACGGCCATCATCCCCGACAGCACGAACGCCGTGGCCCGCGTGAAGAGCCCCAGGACGACGAGCGTTCCGCCCACCACCTCCAGCACCCCGCCGATCCAGATCTGCGACCACGGCTCGACGGCGGGCGCGTCGGGAAGCGGGTTGGCGGGGAAGCCGAAGAGCTTCATGGTCCCGGCGGAGATGAAGACGAGCCCCGCGACGATGCGGAAGATGCTGAGCATGCGGCCGGCCCAGGGCGACGGCGTGGGCGAGGGATCGTAGATCGACATCGTTTCCTCCAGCCGGTTCGCGGCGGTGGATGGTAGCGGTTGATCGGGCTCTCTGCACGGACGTCGAACGAGGCGCGGCGAGATCGACATCGTCCATCCAGGCCCCGTTCAGCGACTGGAGTCGCCGCAACGACAACACACTGTCGGCCTGCGCCGACACCAACGGCACATCGACGCGAAGGCCGCCCTGCTCCGGCGCGGGCGGCCTTCGATCGACCATGGGGCTACATCGTCTTCAGGTACTCCGCCAGCTTGGCCATCGTCTGGTTGCCCAGCTCCACGGCGCCGTACGCCGCGGCGCCGTTGCGCTGCGCGGCGGTCGGGAAGAGCATCCGCGAGGTCAGGCGGGTGCGGCCGCCCTCGTCGCCGAAGGTCACGGTCACCAGGAACATGTTCGGGTCGTCGTCCACGTCGTCGCCGTGGTCGTAGACCAGGCGCTCGGGGCGGACGATCTCGCGGTAGACGATGCGGTTGGGGTAGTCGGTGCCGTCCGGGCCGTGCATGGTGAAGCGGCAGGTGCCGCCCACGCGCACCTCGCACTCGTGCAGGGTGATGGTGAAGCCGTCCGGCCCCCACCAGTGCGGCAGGTGCCGCGGGTCCGTCCACGCCTGGAACACCAGCTCCGGCCGCGCGTCGAACACGCGGGTCAGGACGATCTCGCGGTCCGCGGTGGACGCGCCGGCGGCCGTGGGGTCGATGGTGCCTTGCTCGCTGGTCATGGCTTCCTCGTTTCGGATTCGGGTTGCGTGCGACAGCGTTCGGTGGACGTGGATCAGGAGCTCGCGGCCAGCGCGGCGACGACCTCGCCCAGGCGGTCCAGCGACTCCGCCCAGCCGCCGAAGGCGCCGGAGCCGGCCCAGCCGGCGTAGTCCTCCGGCGTCTGGAAGAGGATGCTCAGCCGCACGGTCGTCCGGCCGTCCACCTCTTCCCAGGTGGCCGTCTCCACCGCCTCGTGCCCCGGCATGGCCTCGAATCCCCAGGTGTTCACGATCCGGTTGGACGGATCCACCTCGCGGTACACGCCGGAGAAGGCGAACTCCGTCCCGTCGGGTCCCAGCATGGCGTACCGAAAGCGCCCGCCGACGCGCAGGTCGATCTCGCACGAGGCCAGCGTGGTGCCCCGCGGGCCGTACCAGCGCGCCACGTGCTCCGGGCGGGTCATCGCCTCGAACACCAGGGCGCGCGGCACGTCGAAGGTGCGCACGGCGACGGCCTCGCGGTTCCCCGGGGCGGTGGAGGCGGGCGCCGGGCCTGCGTCGGCGGCGAGGGTGGTGGACATCGGGTCTTCTCCGCGTGGAGGGTGAAGGGTGTCGCCGGCGGGGCCGGCGCTACGGGTTTCCTGCGTCGCCGCCCTTCTCGCGAGCCTGCAGCTCGCGCAGGTAGGCGTCCAGCCGGTCGAAGCGCTGCTCCCAGTGGGCGCGGTACTGCTCGACCCAGTCGTTCACCGTCCTGAGCGGCTCCGCCTGCAGGCGGGCGGGGCGCCACTGCGCCTCGCGCCCCCGCTCGATGAGCCCGGCGCGCTCCAGCACCTTGAGGTGCTTGGAGATGGCGGGGAGGCTCATGTCGAACGGCTCCGCCAGCTCCTTGACCGTGGCCTCGCCCTTGGCCAGGCGCGCCAGGATCGCCCGCCGCGTGGGGTCGGCGAGCGCGGAGAAGGTGAGGCTGAGCGGGTCGAGCGTCGTCATGGGTAGTTAACCATCTGGTTACTTAACCTATTGGTAAAGTACACGGGATGGGTGCGGGTGTCAAGGGCCCTCGACGGGGGCCCTCACCCGGGGCCCTCACCCGGCTCGCTTAGGCTCGCCACCCCCTCCCACAAACTGCGTGGGAGAGGGTGTAAACTTCCTGCAGAGTGCCTGCAGCCAGGCCGGTTCCAGGCAGGTGGAGCCCCGTTCGGCGACGCGTCAGCGGCGCCGAGACGGGGCTTGTGGCAGTCCCAGCGGCGGGTTTACCCGCTCAGGCGCGGGACCGGCGCCATGGATCCTGTCCTCGCGATGAGCGAATGGAGTCGCCGCTGGAAATTCGCGATGTCCGCCTTCCCGGACCGCTCCTGCCGCACGCCGGGTGAGGTGCACGAGGGCGGCCCGTGCAATTGAAGCCCCGCGCAGTTTGCGGGGCTTTCCGCAGTCGTTGCGGCGGGTTTACCCGCTCAGGCCAGGGGCTGGCCTCACGTCGGCGGCGACGCGGCCATGTCCCTGGTGGGCAAACAGATGTCACTCCGGCGCTGGACGAGCGGAGGGGCGGGGTGGCATCTTCCCGGATCTTTCCCGATACCGCCCACTCCGCTCCCCCCGCACCGATGCGACGTCTGCCGCTGTTCTGCGCCCTGCTGGTTTCCGTGGTTTCGCTCGCCGCCTGCGCCGGTGCGGGTGCGGGCGCGGGGCCGCCCATCATCCTTCCACCGCAGCAGGAAGACTCCACGCTCACCCCGTTCGCCAGCGAGGAGGAGCTGGCGGAGGTGAACGCGGAGCTGCAGGCCCAGCTCGCGCGCATGGAGCGCATCCGCCGCCGCGGGCCGCCTCCGCCCCCGCCGTCGCCGCCCGCGCCCCCGGAGGAGTCCATCACCAACACGCAGACGGAGGGGGTGGACGAGGGCGGCATCGTGAAGGTGCACGGGGAGCACCTGGTGGTGCTGCGCCGCGGGCGGCTGTTCACCGTGCGCATCGGCGGGGACGCGCTGCAGCCGGTGGCGGCGGTGGACGCGTTCGAGCCCGGCATCGATCCCGGGAACTCGTGGTACGACGAGATGCTGGTCTCCGGCGACAACGTGGTCGTCATCGGCTACAGCTACGCACGCCGGGGCACGGAGCTGGGGATCTTCCGCATCGGCGCCGACGGCTCGCTGGCCCACCGCGCCACCTACCACCTGCGCTCGTTCGACTACTACTCGTCGCGCAACTACGCCAGCCGCCTCATCGGCGGCCGGCTGATCTTCTACGCGCCGATCCCGGTGCGGCGCGACCTGTTCAGCAGCCTTCCCGGCATGCGCCGCGTGGGCGGGGCGGACGGCGCCTGGGTGCGCACGGCCACCGCGCAGCGCATCTACCGCCCGGCGGCGGAGCTGCGGCTGCAGGACGTGCCCACGCTGCACTCGGTGACCATCTGCGACCTGGCCGCCGCCGACCTGCGCTGCGAGTCCACCGCGCTGCTGGGGCCGTACGGCCGCGAGTTCTACGTGTCCGCGGGCTCGGTGTACCTGTGGACGTCGGCGTTCGCGCGCGGCGGCGAGGACGAGGGGGCGATGCTCTACCGCATGCCGCTGGACGGCTCCGCGCCCACCGGACTGCGCGTGCAGGGCCGTCCCATCGACCAGTTCTCGTTCCTGGAGAGCGGGGACGGGCACCTGAACGTGCTCACGCGGGTGGAGCGGCCGATCGGGCAGCAGGCGGGGCGCGAGGTGAGAGAGCGCGGGCTGGCGCTGCTGCGCGTGCCACTTTCCCTGCTGGGAGACGGCCGGAGCGCGGCGCCGGCCGAGCTGTACCGCCCGCTCCCCAACACGCAGGAGCCCGGCGCGCTGCAGAACCGGTACGTGGGCGACTGGCTGCTCTACGGCTCGGGCGCCGGCTGGGGGACGCCGCGTCCGGGGGAGACGACGGCGTTCGCGGCGCGGTGGGCGGACAGTCAGCTTTCCGAGCTGCGGCTGCCGCACGGGGTGGACCGCATCGAGGCGATGGGCCCCGACGCGGTGGTGATCGGCGGCGACGGCGAGGCGCTGCACTTTACCAGCGTGGAGCTGGGGCGCACGGCGCGGACGGCGGCGCGCTACACCCGGCCCGGCGCCTCGCAGGGGGAGACGCGCAGCCACGGCTTCTTCTACCGCCCGGAGGGCGACGACACGGGGCTGCTGGGGCTGCCGATCCGCGGCGCCGACCGGCCCGGGTACGAGCACCTCCAGCGCGGCTCCGCCTCCATCCTCTTCCTGCGCAACCAGGCGCTGCGGCTGCAGGAGCTGGGCGAGCTGGCCGCGGATCCGGAGGCGGACGGGGACGACGCCTGCCGCGCCAGCTGCGTGGACTGGTACGGCAACGCGCGCCCCATCTTCCTCCGCGGCCGCGTCTTCGCGCTGATGGGATACGAGCTGGTGGAGGGGGCGATGGACGACGCGCGCATCCGCGAGCGGCGCCGGGTGAGCTTCGCGCCGCGGGTGGAGCCGCGCGACTTCTCCGGCGACTGGACCTTCACCGAGACCATCGGCAGCCAGGGCGGCGCGTACTACTGCGCCAGCGAGGGGAGCATGCGCCTGGACCAGGACGGCTCCGCGGTGCGGATGCGCTACCGGCAGACGAGCGAGTGCACCATCGAGGGCGCCACCACCCGCGGCGATTCCGAGGGCACGGGCCGCGGGACGGCGCACGGCCACGAGCTGCGGCTGGAGGTGGAGACCTGCCGCTACAACGCCACCTTCGGCGCGCCCCACTGGATAAGCGGCGCGCTGCGCTGCCAGGTGCGGCTCCCCGGCGGCGCGGAGACGGTGGTGGTGGGCAGGTGGAGCGCGCGGCGACAGTCCGGCACCAGCGACTGATGCCCATTGCGAATCAAATCCGGGAGTCGCCGCGCCCGCGCCGGAGCGACTGAAGTCGCCGCTGGAAATTCGCAAAGTCCGCCTTCGCGCAATACCGTTTACCTAAGGAGCTCCAGGGTTCGCTTTACTGTCCGGGAACAGTCATCCCGGTTCCGGACGGGGTAACGGCTCTGCTTTCTTTTCACCCCGCGCTTCGCCTGCCGGCTTCGTCGCTCTCC
>DATAAG010000817.1:0-16033 GCA_036260235.1 Longimicrobium sp. | reverse complement strand
CTCCATCACTCCATCACTCCATCACTCCATCACTCCATCACTCCATCACCCACCCGCAGCCGCAGGTGCACCGTCGTCCCCTCCCCCGGCGTGGAATCCACCGTGACCTCGCCGCCCCACGACTCCACCAGGCGCTTCACGATGGCGAGCCCCAGCCCGGTGCCGCTGCTGCGGGTGGAGAACTGCGGCTCAAAGATGCGCGGGAGCGACTCGGGAGGGATGCCCTCGCCCGTGTCGGACACGTCCACGTGCAGCCACTGCCCGCCGCCGGTGCGCGCCGCGGCGATCCGCACCTGGCCGCCGCCGTCCAGCGCCGCGCGCGCGTTCTCCAGCAGGTTCACCAGCACCTCCTTCAGCTCGCCGGCGCGGGCCAGCGCCCGCGGCGCGTCCGGCGCCACGTCCAGCGCGTACTCGATGCCGTCGCGCCCGCCGCGGTAGAGGGCCAGCGTCTCGTCCGCCACGCGCCGCACGTCCACCGGCTCCACGGCGGCGCCCTCCTCCACCGGCGCGCCGAAGCGGGCGAAGGCGCGGCTGATCTCGCCCAGGTGGTCGATCTCCTGCAGCACCGCGTCGACGTTGCGGTCCAGGATGGTGCCGAAGTCGTCGCGCCCGTCCTGGTAGGCGCGGCGGACGTGCTGCACCGCCAGCTTGATGGGCGTCAGCGGGTTCTTGATCTCGTGCGCCACCTGCCGCGCCATCTCGCCCCACGCCAGCACGCGGGCGCTGGTCAGCTCGCGCGTGACGTCCTCCAGCACCAGCACCGCGCCCCGCGGGCCGTCCGTGTGCAGCCCCCGCATCCGCAGCCGGATGGTCCGCCCCTCCACCTCGCGCTCCTCCACCCGCTCCCGCGCGCCGGAGTCCAGGAACTCGCGCACCGTCGCGGCCACGGCGGCGGGGAGCGGCCGGTCCTCCGGGATCCGGGAGCCGGCCGGCACCTCCACTCCCAGGATCTGCCCGGCGCGGGGGTTGATGAGCTGCACCCGCCCCCCCGCGTCCAGCGCGATCACCCCCGTCCCCGCCTCGGAGACGATGGCCTCCGTGCGCCGCGTCTCGCGCACCAGCGCCGCGCGCGCCTGGCGCAGGCTGCGCACCATGCGGTTGAACGAGCGGTACACGCGGCCGAACTCGTCCCGCCGGCCCGCGGGGAGGCGGACGGACAGGTCGCCCGCGCCCACCGCGCCCGCCGCGCCGGAGAGCGCCTCCAGCGGCCGTGAGAGCGCGCGCCCCACCATCAGCGAGAGCACGACGGAGAGCGCGGCGCCCACGAGCCCCGCCAGCGCCACCACGTCCGCCAGCTCCCGCTGCCGCCGCGCGATCTCGCCGCTGGCCAGCGGCGTGGGCGAGGCGAGCACCTGGCGGTCGCCGAAGCGGCGGTACGCCACCAGGTACTCGTGCCCGGCCAGCTCGCGGTTCTCCGCGCGCTCCACCGCCTCGCCCACGACGAAGTCCAGGAACACGCGGGGCGGCAGCCAGGCGTGGTACAGGCCCAGGTCGATCACCTCCGGCGCCGCCGCCTGCGACAGCACCCCGTCGCGGTACAGCAGCAGGTCCGCCCCCACGTGCCGCGCCAGGTCCCCCAGCGGCTGCCCGTGCGCCTCCGACGCGGCCTGCGTCAGCGCGCGGTCGGCGAGGGCGGCCGCGGTGCGCTCCACCTCGCGCGAGAGCGCCCGGTACGCCGTGGCGCCGAACGCCGCCATCGGCAGCAGGAAGAAGACGAAGAGGGCGGCGGTGAGCCGGCCGCGGAAGGTGAAGAGCCACCCCCACTGCGCCGGCTCCATCCCCAGCGGCTCGCCGCAGAGGGTGCGGGCCAGCGCCCACAGCGCCGCGGCCGCCGCCAGGATCAGCACCAGTGCCAGCACCCCGCGCGCGAAGAGAAGGAAGTGCGAGGGCGTGGGCACCACCAGGTGCGCGTGCATGGCCTCGCCGGGGAAGGCGACCGTGGTCTCGCTGCGCCAGCCGTTCTCCGCCGGCACCCAGCGCAGCCCCCCGCCCGGCGGCGCGGCCCCGGCCGGCGCGGGGACGAGCGAAAGCGTCGCGGCGCCCACCCCGCCACCCGCCGGCTTCTCCGGGTCCAGAAAGCGCGCCAGCGAGGTGGAGCGTCCCAGGTACGCGCGCGGCGGGACGGCGACGGAGACGCTCTGCCCCGCCGTCAGCGGCACCACCAGCAGGTAGTGCAGCCCGGGGACGTTGGTCACCCGCTCCAGCTTGGGCTCCTCGTCCCGCCGGGCGGCCTCCAGCAGCGCCGCCACGGCCCCCGGCGGCACCGTGGCGTCCGCCAGGCGCAGCTCCGTGCGGGGCGCGCCGTCCTGCCAGAGCGTCACCCGCCCCTCGTACCCCTCCCGCGCCAGCCCCGCCTCCACCCACGCCTGGTAAAGGAGGCTCACCCCCTGCCGCCCCTCCGCGTCCAGGCGCAGCACCTCCTCGCTGAACTGGCGGAGGAGGAAGTCCAGGAACGGGTCCGCCTGCGTCCCCAGCCGGGCGATCTCGCGCTCGGAAAGGCGCAGCCGCTCGTTCAGGTGCATGGTCCACAGGCTGGCCAGCGCCAGCGTCCCCGCGATCCACCCCGCGCACACCCAGGGAAGGAGCGCCCCGCGCCGCACCTCCGACCGCGGGACGCCCAGCGACGCGACGGCGAACGGCACCGCCCACGCCGCGGCCGCCCACACCGGCAGGTCGCGTCCCGGGCGCCACCACGCGGTCACGGCGAACGCCATCACCCCCGCCAGCGCCAGCGCCGCCAGCACCAGCTCCCCGCGCACCCGCCCCTCGCCCGCGCGGCGGCCCACCAGGACGAAGAGGGGGATCGCCCCCAGCAGCGCCAGCGCCAGCACCAGCGGCGCCCCGCCGGAGGGCCGGTCCGCCAGCACCCCCGCCGCCACCGACGCGCGCACCAGCGCCAGCGCGCCGGCCAGCGCCGCGCCCGCCAGGGCGACGCGCATCGCGAGGGGCAGCCGGTCCGCCAGGTGCGTGGGCCGCAGCCGCGCCAGCAGCCAGGCGGAAAGCCCCGCCAGCACCAGCAGCAGCTGCCCGAGGGTCACGTCGCCCGGGAGGGGAAGGACGAAGCGGACGGGCGAGAAGGCGCTGCCGGCCCCCGACGCGCCGTCCAGCACCTCGCCCAGCGGGATCAGCACCAGCCCCAGCGTCAGCACCGCCACGGGGATTCCCGGCGGCCGCGCGCCGCCGCGGTACCAGGCGACGGCCAGGACGAGCGCCGCCAGCAGCCAGGCGGCGGAGACCTCCCAGCGCCCGTGCTGCGACACCCGCTCCCGCCAGCGATCCTGCGTCAGCGCCTCGAAGACGCCGCTGAGGATGGTGTCGTTCTCCGTCGTCCAGTCCCAGATCCCCTCGCCCTGCGCCAGTTCCGGCGTGGTGAAGTGCGGCACCACCCCCGTCCGCCGGGCAAAGCGGTCCGCGTACGGCTCCGTCCCCTCCCCCACCTCCACGTGCGCGTCCAGCAGCGTCGCCGCGACGGCAACGTTGCCGCTCTGCAGCTTCTCCGCGAAGTACGCGTAGCCGAAGAGCGGGCCGGAGGAGAAGGACGACTCCACCAGCCCGCGCCGCACCGAGTCCGGCACGGTACCCCGGTGCTCGCCCGCCCACACCAGCGGCGAGCCGTCCGGCCGGTAGACCACCACGGCCGTCATCCCCGTCCGCTGCCGCACCCCCTCCAGCGCGTCGAAGAGCTCGCGGGTGACGCGCGTGCGGGGCCCCACCAGGTCCGCCGCGCCCAGCACCGCCTGCCCGCCGCGGTCGAAGATGCGGTCCAGCCCCTGGTGCACCCGCTCTCCGGCGCGCACCTCCACGCCGAAGCGCACCTCGCCCCAGTCGCTGGCCACCCGCCACAGCCGGTACTGCGTCCGCGCCGCCAGCGCGATGGCGAGCCCCATCGCCAGGACGCCGGCGATGCGCCAGGGGCGGCGGACGGAGCGCGCCAGCAGCGCCCACGCGGCGGCCGCGCCCGCCGCCGCGGAAAGCCACCCGGGCGCCAGGCGCTGCAGCCAGGCGGCCAGCAGCAGCACCGCCAGCCACCCGGCGGCCCACCCCGCCGCGTCCGCGCGGCGGCGGAAGGGGCGCGGCGGCGCGGACGGTGCGGCTTGCGCCTGCGTCGGGTCACCCGCTAGCGTCGTCTCGATGCTCAAGCCCATGCGCTCCTACGCCATCAGCGACCTGCCGTGGACGGAGGTCGCCGCCCACCTGAAGCACGACCGCCGGCTCATCATCCCGGTGGGCGCGTGCGACCAGTCCGGACCGCACCTGCCCGTGGGCGCCGGCACCTGCGTGGCCGAGGCGCTGGCGCGCGACCTGTCGCAGGAGTTCGGGGTGCTGCGCGCCCCCACCTTCCACTACGGCGTCAACCTTCCCGGGGAGGAGGCGTACGCCGGCACCGCCGCGCTGCGCGCCAAGACGCTGCACCGCGCCCTGAACGAAATTCTGGCCGTGTGGAGCTCGCAGGGCTTCGACGAGTTCATCGCCATCACGGCCAACGCCTACGTGCCGCACGCCGAGGCCATCGCCACCGTGCGGGCGCCGGGGGCGCGGGTGCGGGTGGTGGAGGCCATGAACGTGAACCTGGCCCCGCTGCTGGAGGGCGGCCCCGACCGGGAGCACGCCGGCGAGGCGCTCACCTCGCTGCTGCTGCACCTGCGCCCCGACGCCGTGCGGATGGAGCGGATCACGGACCCCACGGAGGACCCCCGAAAGCCCCGAAAGTTCGTCATCGGGCGGCTGCGGCGCATCCCCCCCGCCAGCCGCGGCATGCTGGGCGACGCCGCGCTGGCCACGGCCGAGAAGGGGCGGCTGATCTACGATCACATCCTGCAGAAGATCCGCCTGAAGGTATTCATCGCCCCGCCGCCGGACGAGGACGAGGAGTAGCGCGGGGCCTCGCGCTGGAGGTTACAGGTTACAGGTTACAGGTTACAGGTTACAGGTTACAGGTTACAGGTTACAGCCTGCACGCCTCCCGGGATCATCCCATCGCGCGCCGTACCCACCCGTGCTCACCCCTCCCCCGAAGTTGGGGAAGGGGGTCGCCCGCCGAAGCGAGGAACGAGCGAAGGCCGGGCGGGGGAGAGGGCCTCCCGCGCAGCGGGCCAGGGCTAGATCTCGCCGTTCGATGGACACCCGCTGCTGGCGCTAGATCCGCTCACACCTCCTAACCCGCTGTCGCGAATCGACTTCCGTCGCCCTCCCACCCTCATCGCCCGAAACTCGTGGTTCCCGGCGGGGTACGGAGCCTGCGGACCGACGCCGTCCGGTCGCGGGCGGTGCCCATCCAACGAGGAAGCCAATGAAGATCGCCAGCAAGCTTGGCCTGTTCGCTCTCGCGCTCTCCGGAGCCGCGCTGTCCGCTCCCGCGGCGCACGCGCAGGCCACGACCGTGGACTCCGGCACCTTCATCGTCTACGTGGAGGACCACGAGGTGGGGACGGAGCAGTTCCTGATCAGCCAGACCGGCACCGGCACCAGCGCGGAGCTGGTGGCGACGGGCCGCGTGCGGCTGCGGCTGGCGGACGGCACGCTGGAGCTGGACCCGCGGCTCACCGCGCGCGGCATCGGCGCGGACCCGGTGAACTACCAGGTGGACGTGGGGGGCAACTCCCCCAGCCGCGTCGTGGGCACGGTGGGCGGGGGGCGGTTCAGCGCCAAGATCGTCACCGCCACGGGCGAGCAGCTGCGCGAGTACGTCGCCAGCGCGGGCGCGGTGGTGCTGGAGCAGGGGGTGGCGCACCACTACCACTTCCTGGCCCAGCGCACCCACCAGGGCCGCGTCCCCGTGATCATCCCCCGCGAGAACCGGCAGGTGATGGCCGCCGTCTCCAGCCGCGGCGAGGAGACGGTGACCATCAACGGCGCGCAGGCCACGCTCTTTCACCTGGTGGTGCAGCCCGCCGGCAGCGACGAGCACCACGTGTGGGTGGATGCGCTCAACCGCGTGGTGCGGGTGGAGGTCCCCACCCGCGCCTACCGCGCCGAGCGCACCCGCATCCCGCGCTGACGTATCCCGCGCACCGATCGAAGCGCCGGCGCACCCTGCTCCGGCGCTTCGCATTTCCACTTCGTGAGCTCAGGCGATCCCCCAGCGGCTCTCCGGAGCCGGCGGCCATGGCTGTCCGCGCAGGCGGCGCGTAGGCGGACAGCGCGTAGTCGTCGCGGCGGCTGCCGTCGCTGGCCCCGGAGCCTGCCTCGTCCATCGGCAAACGCTTGCCACGCAACGACTCCGCCGTTTACTTTCCGCTCTGCACCCGTCACAGGCCAGACCGCGCCCGCGCGCGACCCAGCCCGGAACAGCCTTCCCGAGCCCATGACGCAATCGCAGCCGCACGCCGGCGATCCGGGAGATGTCCCGGCCCCGACCTTCTTCGATCCGTCGTTCGAGCGCCTTCCCGCCCCCGTGGCGGGCGAGACGGCCGGGCCGGGTCCCGTGCTGCTGCTCTTCGACCGCGCCGCCGACCGCAGCTGGGCCGCCGACGCCGCCGTCGCCCTGGCCACCGGCTGGCACGCCGCCGGCCGCCGCACCGTACTGGCCGACCTGTGCCTGGAGGATCCGTTCCTCCACGAGCGCATCGGCATGCCCAACCAGGACGGCGTGGTGGACATCTTCCTCTACGGCGCCTCGCTGGCGCGGAGCGCGCGGGCCGTCCCGGGGCGGGGCTTCTACCTGATCTCCTCCGGCACCTACACGCCCGACCCCGGCGCCGTGCTGCGCAACCCGCGCTGGGACAAGATCGTCGCCGGGTTCCGCGACAACAACGCGGCCCTCCTCCTCTTCGTCCCCTCCGACGCGCCGGAGCTCCCCACGCTCCGCCGCTTCGTGGGCGAGGCGATCCTGCTGGGCGGGTCCGACGGCAGGAACCCGCTCCCGGCGGAGCTCGCGGACCACTTCGCCGTGCGCGCCTGGCTCACCCCGCCGCGCCGGGACGGGGCCTCCGCCGCCCCGGCCGCGCGCCCGGCGTCGCCCGCGGAGCGCTTCCCGGAGCCGGAGCCCGCGCCGATGTGGGCGACGCCCGGCCTGGCCGCCATCCCTGACGCGGGCGACGAGCTGCGCCAGGCGGCGGAGACGGCGCACACCCCGGCGAAGGAGATCCCGGTTCCCGAGCCGGACTGGCGCGAGGCGGAGGAGCCGGCGAAGAAGCGCCGCAGGGTCTCGCCGCTCCTCCTTCTCCTCCTGCTCCTGGCGATCCTGGCCGCGCTGGTGTTCCTGGGGCCGCAGTACATCCCCGGCTTCCCGGACCTGCTCGCCTCTGCCACGGCGCGCCGGGCGGAGCCGGCGCCGAAGCAGACGGCCCGCCCCGCGCCGGCCGCCCCCGCGGCGCCGGTGACGGCCGCCGGCGCGGCGCTGCCGTATTCCGTGCACGTAGCCGGCTTCCAGAGCTGGGACGACGCCTCGACGTTCGTGACGGACATGCGGCGGCGGTTCCGCGGCGAGGACTTCTTCGTCGTCCCCGAGCTGCGGCAGGGGATCACCTACTGGATGGTGCTGGCGGGGATGGCGGCGGACACCACCGCCGTGCTGGCCCTGCGCGACCGCCTGGTCGCGGCCGGCGTGGCGGACGAGGAGTCCGTGGGCGGGCGGCACGACCTGATCCAGCGGCGCCCGCTGGCGTACGAGATCGGCGAGTACGCCGACGCGCAGCAGGCCGGCGCCCGCGCCGATTCCCTCACCAGCCGCGCCATTCCCGCGTACGTGAAGCCCGTCCCCTACACCGACGGCAGCGAGCGGTGGAAGGTGTACGCCGGCGCCTACCGCGACACCGCCAGCAGCGCGCCCATGCGCGAGCTGCTCACCGGCGCCCGCATCGAGCCGAAGCTGGTGGAGCGCACCGGCCGGCCCCCCGCAAGTCCCAAATGAAGCTCCGCTCCCTCCACCTCCACGGCTTCAAGTCGTTCCCCGACAAGACGGTGCTGGAGCTGCGCGACGGCGTGACCGCCATCGTGGGCTCCAACGGCTGCGGCAAGTCCAACACCGCCGACGCCGTGCGCTGGGTGCTGGGCGAAACGCGCGCGGGCGCGCTGCGCAGCGCCAAGATGGAAGAGGTCATCTTCCAGGGCACCATCCGCCGCCGCCCCCTGAACTACGCGGAGGTCTCGCTCGTCTTCGGCAACGAGGACGGCGCCGTCCCCATCCCGCAGAGCGAGATCGAGATCTCCCGCCGCGTCTTTCGCGAGGGGGGGAGCGAGTACTTCCTGAACCGCCAGCCGTGCCGGCTGCGCGACATCCACGACCTGCTGCGAGACACGGGGCTGGGCTCCGACGCCTACTCCATCATCGAGGCGGGGATGATCGACGCCATCCTGAGCGAGCGGCCGGACGAGCGGCGCGCCATGTTCGAAGAGGCCGCCGGCATCGGCCGCTACAAGGACCGGCGCAAGGCCGCGCAGCGCCGGCTGGAGGCCGCGGAGGTCGACCTCTCCCGCCTGAACGACCTGGTGGCCGAGGTGGACTCCAAGGTGCGCGCCCTGGCCCGCCAGAAGCGCCGCGCCCAGCGCCACACGGAGCTGCAGGCGCGCCGGCTCGATCTCGAGATGGCGCTGGCGCGGGCGGATTCCGATGCGCTCGCCGCGGCGCTGGCGGAGGGCGAGCGGCGGCTGGCGGCGCTGGAGCGCGAGGCGGGCGAGGCGGCGACGGAGCGCGCCACGGCGGAGGCGACGCTGGCGGAGCGGCGGCTGGAGGCGGCGGAGATGGCGCGGCAGCGCACCGTCGTGGCGGGGCGGCTGGAGGAGGTGCGCCGCCGGCTGGACACCCGCGAGCGCGAGATCCTGCTGGCCGACGAGCGCCGCTCGCACGCGGAGATGCGCATCGCCCAGCTGGTGCGCGAGCGGGGCGAGCTGGCGGAGCGCGCGGAGCGGCTGGCGGCGGAGGCGGCGGAGCTGGAGGGGCAGGTAGGGCACGCGGCGGCGCGGCTGGAGGGGGTGCGCGAGCGGCTGGAGGCGCGGCTGGAGGAGAACGAGGCCCTGCGCGCCACCCTGGCCTCGCACCGCCAGGCGACGGACGCCGCCGCGGCCAGGTCGCGCGAGCTGGCGCGGGAGATCGCCGCGGCGGAGGGCGAGCGCGCCGCCGCCGAGCGCCGCCGCGACGAGGCGGCGCAGCGCATCGCCGGGCTGGCGGAGCAGGAGGCGCAGCTCGCCGCCGAGATCGCCATGCTGGACGAGCAGACCGAGCTGTGGTCCGGCCAGGGCGAGGCGCTGCGCGACCGGCTGAACGCCGCCGTGGACGCGGCGGAGCGGGCGCGCGAGGAGGTGCGCGTGCTGCGCGGCCGCGAGTCCGCGCTGCGCGACCCCCTGCGCGCCGCGGAGGACCGGCTGTCGCGGCTGACGGCGCAGGTGGCCGCGCGCGAGGCGCTGGAGCGCAGCTACGAGGGCTTCTCCCCCGCCGTCAGCGCGATCATGGGGATGCGCGACCGCTTTCCCGGCGTCCGCGCGCCGCTGGCCGACTTCGTCCGCGCGACGACGGCGGACGCGGTGACCGCGGCGGCGGTGGAGTCGTTCCTGGGCACCCTCCTCCAGGCGCTGGTGGTCGACGACCTGGCGGCCGCGCGCCGCGTGCGCCGCTGGTTCCGCGACGAGTGGGACGGCGGCGGAACCCTCCTCCTCCTCCCCCTGGACGCGCCCGGCGTCCGCGAGGCGCTGGCGGACGCGAACGCCGCGGCCCGGCTGGGCGTGGCCGGCCACGGCGCCGCGGCGGCGTGGGTGGACGCCTTCCTCCACGGCCTCCTGGTCGTCCCCGGCGAGGACTCGCTGGAGGGGTACGGCGGCGGCCCCCGCGTGGACGCCCTGGGCGACACGGTGGACGCGCGGGGCGTCATCCGCCTGGGCCAGCCCGTCAGCGGCGAGGGGATCCTGGCCCGGCGCGAGGCGCTGGCCCGGCTGCGCAACGAGGTGGAGGACGCGCGCGTGGCCCACGACCGGCTGGTCCTGGACCGCGACGCGCTGGCGGAGCAGGCCGCCGTGGCCGAGGAGCAGGCCCGCGAGGCGGAGGACTTCGTCCGCCGCACGGAGAACGAGCTGCGCCAGGTGGATGCCGACGCCGCCGCGCACGGCCACCGCCAGACGCGCCTGCGCCGCGAACGCGAGGAGATGGGCGCCGGGATGGCGAGCGCCCGCCGCCTCTCCGCCGAGGCGATGGAGCGAATCGGCGCGCTGGATGGTCGGCTGGCGGAGCTGCAGCGCGCCGCGAACGAGGCCGCGGGCGAGCAGCACCGCGCCGCCGGCGCCCTGGGCGAGCTGGACTCCGTCTGGGAGGCCGCCCGCGACGAGGAGAGCGAGCTGCGCGTGGCCGTCGCCCGCGCGGAAGGGGAGCTGCGCGAGCTGGAGCGCGCGCTGGCGGCCGCGCGGCAGGGCGCGGACGCCGCCCGCGGCCGCGGACGCACGCTGGAGGCGGAGGCGGAGGAGCTGCGCCGCTCGCTGGAGGGGCTCTCCGGCATCCGCGAGCGCGCCGGAGACGAGGTGCAGGGGCTGTTCGAGGCGCGCGACCGCGAGGCCGCGCTCCTGTCGGGGCTGGACACGCGCCTGGGCGAGCTGGAGGCGGAGAGCGCGCAGGCGGAGGAGCGCGCCCGCGTGGCCCGCCGCCGCGAGGCCGAGGCCGCCGAAGGGCGCCACCGGCTGCAGCTGGAGCGGGCGGAGCAGGAGAGCCGGCTGGTGCGCGTCCGCGAGCGGGTGGAGGTGGAGTGGGGGCGACCGTGGGAAGTGCTGGCCAGCCAGGCCAACCCGGTGGAGGAGGGCGATCCGGAGGTGTGGCGCGCGGAGGTGCGCGAGGTGGCGCAGGCGGTGGAGGCGCTGGGGCCCATCAACATGCTGGCCGTGCAGGAGCACGAGGAAGAGGATCGGCGCCTGCAGTTCCTGCTGGAGCAGCAGGCGGACCTGACCAAGGCGCGCGACGACCTCTCCTCCGCCATCCGGCAGATCAACCGCACGGCGAAGGAGGTGTTCATGGGCACCTTCGAGCAGGTGCGCCAGAACTTCCACCGCACCTTCCAGTCGCTCTTCCAGGGCGGCGAGTGAGACGTCTGGCTGGCCGATCCCGACGATCCGCTGGAGTCGCCGATCGAGATCCACGCCAGCACGCGGGGAAAGAAGACGCAGCGCATCCACCTCCTTTCCGGCGGCGAGCGCACCCTCACCGCACTGTCGCTGCTCTTCGCCATCTACCTGGTCAAGCCGTCGCCCTTCTGCCTGTTCGACGAGGTGGACGCGCCGCTGGACGAGAGCAACGTGGGCCGCTTCATCCAGCTGCTGAACGACTTCAAGGAGCAGACGCAGTTCATCGTCATCACCCACAACCCGCGAACCATGGAGTCGGCGGACTGGATCTACGGGGTGACGATGGAGGAGCCCGGCGTCTCCACCATCGTGGGCGTGGAGCTGGAGGGCGCGTGGTCCTTCGGCGACCAGCGGGTGGCGTGACAACGGCTCGTACGGCAACGGCAACGGCAGGTTGGGCGTGCCCTCCGCTGCGCTCCGGGTCGGGCTGCGCGCGCCGCAGGGCACGATACGACCGTGCCCAACGGCGCCGGGCCCGCGGACGCGCATCCCTCACGCAACCGCACTTCCCGGGATCATCAGCTTCTTTCGCGCCGGGGCGAGTGGACGCACAGGCCGCCCCAGCTTAGATTTCGGCATGGAGATCGTCGCGGTACCCCTACAGGAATCAGTACCATGCTGGTTGTCATGAGACACGACGCGACGGCGGAGGAGATCGACGCCGTCGTACAGACCATCCGCGAGATGGGATACGAGGCCCGGCCCATGCCCGGGAAGCAGCGTACCGCCGTGGGGCTGGTGGGCAACGACGGCAAGGTGAACGCCGACCGGCTGGAGGCGCTGCCGGGGGTGCTGGAAATCATCCACGTCACCCAGCCGTACAAGCAGGTCTCTCGCGAGTGGCGCGCGGAGAACACCGTGGTGGAGCTGGAGAACGGCACCCGCATCGGCGGCGGGGACGTGTGCGTGATGGCGGGGCCCTGCTCCGTGGAGTCCGAGGCGCAGATCATCGGCATCGCGCACCGCCTGCGCGACGCGGGCGCCACCATCCTGCGCGGCGGCGCCTTCAAGCCCCGCACCTCGCCCTACTCCTTCCAGGGGATGGGCGAGCAGGGGCTGCGCCTGCTGGCCCGGGCGCGCGAGGAGACGGGGATGGCCATCGTCACCGAGGCCATCGACAACGAGAGCCTGGACCTGGTGGCGCGATACGCCGACATCGTGCAGATCGGCGCGCGCAACATGCAGAACTTCTCGCTGCTGCGCCGCGCCGGCCGGGCCGGCAAGCCCGTCCTTCTCAAGCGCGGCATGGCGGCGACCGTGAAGGACCTGCTCCTTTCCGCCGAGTACCTGCTGGCCGAGGGCAACCCCCACGTGATCCTCTGCGAGCGCGGCGTGCGCAGCTTCGACACGCACACCCGCAACCTGCTGGACCTGACCGCCATCCCGGTGGTGAAGTCGCTGTCGCACCTGCCCATCATCGCGGACCCCAGCCACGGCACGGGGCTGCGCACCAAGGTGACGCCCATGGCGCGCGCCGCGGTGGCCGCCGGGGCGGACGGGCTGATGATCGAGGTGCACCCCGACCCCGAGCACGCCCTCTCCGACGGCGCGCAGTCGCTGTACCCTCCCCAGTTCGAGGAGTTGATGGAGCAGATCGAGGTGATCGCGACCGCAATCGGGTCGCGCCTGGTGCCCCCGCTGGTCCCGCGGGAGGCGGGTGCCGCCGGGGCGGCCTGACCCCCGGCCCTCCGGGCCGCCCGGCGGCAACAAGCCGCTGGGCGACCGCGGAGAACGGATCGCCGCCGGGTTCCTGGCGGACCGTGGGTGGGTGATTCTCCACCGCAATTTCAGAATCGGACACCGTGAGATCGACCTCGTCGCCCGCCGCGACGAGGTCGTCGCTTTTGTGGAAGTGAAGACGCGGGGCGGGCTGGGCTACGGGCATCCGCTAGAAGCCATCACGCGAAAGAAGCGGCAGGAGATCCAGCAGGTGGCCGCCGCCTGGATCGAGGCGCACGGCACCCCGGGCGACGTCTACCGCTTCGACGCCGTCGCCATCCTGCTCCCCACCGGCGGCGAGCCCGTCATCGAGCACGTGGAAGACGCCTGGCGCATCTGGTGAGCGCGCGGCCGACCGGGTGCCCGCGCGTGGAGGTGTTTTTTGTGGCGTTGACAAAACCCAAGCCGATGGGTACGTTGAATGGCGACGATCCTGAGGAGGAAGGGATGGGCCGTGGTGATTCCTACGGCCGATCATCCGCCGCCGCACGTACACGTGCAGCGGCCCGGCGCCGACGTGAAGGTGCATCTTGTCGGGCCCGACGGATTGCCCGAGGTCGTGAGGATTCGCGGAGCGCCAGACCACGAGGCGTGGCGCGCGCTCGCAATCGTGTACGAAAACCAGCAGCTGCTGCTGGATGCCTGGAGAGAGCATCATGGCTGAGCTTCCCCCGCTCGACGACGCGATGCGCGCGAAGTTCGCCGCCGCGCGCGAGGCCGACCGCATCGCCGACCTCACGGAGCCGCGGGCGCGCGACGCGCACTACGATCCGGAAACGGGGCGCATCGTCGTCGAGCTCAAGCTGGGAGGGGCGTTCGCGTTCCGGCCAGACATGTACCCGGAGCTGGAGGGCCGCTCCCCGGCCGAGCTGGAGCGGGTAATGCCCTCGCCCTCGGGCGAGGCCGTGGAGTGGGAGGACCTCGACGTGCAGATCGCCGTCGCGGGAGTGCTGGTACGCATGCTGGGGCCCGCGATGCTGCGGGCCTTTGCGCAGCGGGGCGGCTCGGCGACCAGCGAGCGCAAGGCGGCGGCGGCGCGCGCGAACGGGGCCCGCGGCGGGCGCCCGCGCAAGCGCCGGGAGGCGGGATGGCGCGCGGCGCCTCCTGGCTACGGCATGATGCAGCTGCGCGAGACGCGGCAGGAGGAGCTGACGAAGCCGGAGTCAGCGCCCGAGCCCGACGCGGACGAGGCGGGCGCCCCGTCCGCGCCCGGCGCCAAGCGGCGCAGCCGCAAGCGGCCGCTCGAGTAGACACGCGGGGCCGCCGGGGCGACGGCCGTATCCCAGCAGACGGCGGCGCCGGAGGCCTCCGGCGCCGCCGCGGGAGGTGCGCGGCTACACGGTCCAGTTGCAATCCGTGCCCTGCGTGCACTCTGTGCATCGCGTCTTGACCTGCTGCGGCGGCTCCGGTTCGGGCGCGGGTTCGACCTCGAACGTCCTGACCTCCAGCACGCTCACTTCCAGTCGCAGCGTCTTCATCGGGTTCTCCTGGAATGAATGTGGTGGGTGGATTCACCGGACCCGTGCTCTCTGCGCGGACCGGCAAGGCACGATTTACACGGTCTACTGGCAGCCACTACTGCACGAGTTGCAGAATCCAGCGGTTCTACGCAAGACCGGCCGTGATTCGGCTGGTACGTCCACGGCGTCCAGCGAGGTGACTTCCAGCGCTTCGAATTCCAGTCCCAGCTTCGCGATTGGCCCTCCACTGGCAGTCTGGCGTGTGGACGCCGGCGCGGCTGTGCCCCGGCGCAGCCGCAGGCAACCGGGCCCGCCGCGCGCCGCCGGTGCAAACAGCCCATCTCTGCTAATTCTGTCGCAAGATGGTGAAACCTCGCGCCCGGCGCAATAATCTTCTCCCGGCTCTCTGCGTGTGCATTCCAGACGCCTCTGGCTGACGCGTGAAAGGTCTCTGCCAGCCCGGTTCGGGACCGGACCAGGCACCGGCGGGCATCCACACCCCGGCGCGGAGAAGGCCGTTGAGCCATGCGGGCCGGGGGGCTATATTCAGCGGTTCGCAGCCGATCTCCCTTCATCCGCGAAGTCCGTGTCCCGCACCGCACTCGCCCGCCGCTACCGTCCGCGCCACTTCAGCGAGGTGGCCACGCAGGAGCACGTCTCGCAGACGCTGCGCGCCGCCGTGCAGCGCGACCGCGTGGCGCACGCGTACCTGTTCTGCGGGCCGCGCGGCGTGGGCAAGACCACGCTGGCCCGGGTGCTGGCGATGGCGCTCAACTGCCCCAACCGCACGCCGGAGGGCGAGCCCTGCGGCGTGTGCGACAGCTGCGAGCGGATCTGGGCCGGGCGCACCTCGCTGGACGTGGTGGAGATCGACGCGGCCAGCAACCGCGGCGTGGACGACGCGCGCGACCTGCGCGAGCGGGCCATGTACGCCCCGTCGGAAGAGGACCGCTTCAAGGTCTACATCATCGACGAGGCGCACATGCTCACGCGCGAGGCGTGGAACGCGCTCCTCAAGATCCTGGAAGAGCCGCCCCCGCGGGTGATCTTCGTCTTCGCCACCACGGAGCCGCAGAAGATCCAGCAGGCCGCGCCGCCCATCCTGTCGCGCTGCCAGCGCTTCGACTTCCACCGCATCAGCACGGGCGACCTGGTCGCGCGGCTGCGGACGGTGCTGGGGCACGAAGGGGTGGAGGTAGGCGACGAGGTGCTGCTCCCCATCGCGCAGAAGGCGGACGGCGGAATGCGCGACGGCCTGTCGCTGCTGGACCAGGTGCTCTCGTTCACCGAGGGCGCGCCCACCGCGGACGACGTGCGGCGCATCCTGGGGCTGGTGGGGACGGAGGTCTACCTGGATCTGTTCGGCATCGTGGCGGACCGCCGCCCGGCCGACGTCTTCCGCTTCGTGGGACGGATGCTGGACGAGGGGTACGACCTGTCCGAGTTCTACCGCGGCCTGGCGGACTTCCTGCGCGCGATGCTGATCGTGCGCCTGGGCGGCGGCGAGGCGGAGAGCGTTCCCGGGCACCTGCAGGCGGCGGTGTCGGAAGCGGCGGCGCGCTTTGCCCCGGGCGACCTGCTGCGCATGCTGGCACAGGTGGCGGAGCTGGACGCGGACGGCCGCTTCCGCAAGAGCGGCGAGCAGCGCATCCTCATCGAGCTCCTGCTGCTGCGCTTCGCCTACCTGGAGAGCACCGTCAGCCTGGAGGACGTGCTCGCGGCCGTCGGTGGGGGTGCGGGATCGGGGGACGGAGCGCCACGGGGAAACTTCGCGGGCGGCCGGCCGGCGTCTCCTGAGCCGCGGGCCGGCCGCC
>DATAAG010000816.1:0-10894 GCA_036260235.1 Longimicrobium sp. | reverse complement strand
CTCCATCACTCCATCACTCCATCACTCCATCACTCCATCACTCCATCACTCCATCACTCCATCACTCCATCACAAGCAAACCGCCCCGGCACCTCGAAAGGCACCGGGGCGGCCGTCAGCGGCCAGCTGCGTCGGCTAGATCACTGGCCGCCGCGGTTCTCGCGCAGGATCTGGTCGCGGTACTCCTCGCTCGCGAAGATCGCGATCTCCACGCGGCGGTTGCGCGCGCGGCCCGCGTCCGTGCTGTTGTCCGCGACCGGCTCCATCTCGCCGCGGCCCTCCACGCGGATGCGGCTCCCCTCGATTCCCTGCCCCGCCAGGAACTGCCGCGCCGACTCCGCGCGCCGGTACGACAGGCGCATGTTGTAGTCGTCGGAGCCCTGGCTGTCCGTGTGCCCCACGATCAGCACCTCGGTGCCCGGGTACTCGCGCAGGCTGTTGGCCAGCTGACGCAGGTTCTCACGCCCTGCGGGAAGGATCTGGTCGCTGTCGAAGGGGAAGAGCACGCCGCTCTCGAACGTCACCGCGATGCCCTCGCCCACGCGCTCCACCTCGGCGGCGGGCACGCTCTGCTCGATGTCCTGCGCCTGCTGGTCCATCCGCCGGCCGATCACCGCGCCGGCCGCGCCCCCCACCACCGCGCCGATGATGGCGCCGCGGGCCGTGTTGCCCGTCTGCCGCCCGATCACCGCGCCGATGGCGCCGCCCGCGCCCGCGCCCACCGCGGCGCCGCGCTCCGTGTTGTTCATCGTGGCACACCCGGCCAGCCCCGAGGTGCCGACGACGGTGAGCGCCGTGAGCGCCACCGTGAACTTGCGAGATACAGCGTTCATCACCCTGTCTCCGTCAGAGGAATCTAGCCTGCCACTTCAGCCGAATTGGCGACTTCGGCGGCCGGTCATCTGCAAGGGCGGTGCCCCGGAAGCCACCGATGCGGACAGCGGGCGCGAAAATGCCGGGCAGGCACGAAAACGCAAGCAAACACATGGGAATCCGATCTACATCGTAATCCCCATCCACCGTCCGGCGTTCCTGCCGACCGTCCTCATCTGGTTACGTCACAGCAACTTGGCGCGGTGACACCCGGAGGGGCGGGCAGGGCCTCACGCCGGCGGCATGGGGCGGAGGGCGTGGCGGGCGCCCCAGGTGACCACGAGCGAGTCGTTCGCCGTAAGTCCCGCGGACTGGCGCACAGGGAACCGCGCCTCGCCCAGGCAGCCCATGCACGGTACGAACGGCACGCCGGGGCTGAAGCGGACCACCTGCACCTGCGCCTCGTAGAACCAGTCCCGCTCCACCCGCGGGATGCTGATGCGCCCGGACGCGAGCGGCCCATCCGCATCGCCGAGGAGTGTGACATCCACGTCCACGCGGCTCCCCTCCGGCAGGGGCTGCCAGCGCGAGTGCGGCGCCACCTCGCCCGCATCCTGCCCGGACGACGCACTGCGCAGGGAGCGTGCGTCGCACGTGTCCCGGAAAGGCGAACTCGGCCGGGGTAGCCCGCGGGCAGATGGGAGACGAGCGCAGGGCCGGCGTGGTACGCCCGTGAGTACGCGGAACAGCCTCGGCTCCCCTCTTCAGGGCGACGATCCGGCCGCGGAGACGGCACCGGCTCCCGCGGCCTGTGGTCCGGAGATTGCCCCTCCACCGTCCGTTCACTCGAGTGCCCGATCTACCCGCGCCACGACCAGCATTGCCGACCGCTGCGCCGACAACCGACGCGAATGCGAACCTGCGTCCGTTCCTTCGCGAGCACTTCGCCCTGGACGAGTTCCGTCCGGGGCAGGAGGAGACCATCCGCGCCGTCCTGGCCCGGCGCGACACGCTGGTGGTGATGCCGACGGGGGCGGGAAAGTCGCTCATCTACCAGCTGCCGGCGCTGCTGCTGCCGGGGCTCACCGTCGTCGTGAGCCCGCTCATCGCGCTGATGAAGGACCAGACGGACAAGCTGGACGAGCTGGGCGTGGACGCGTGGACCATCAACTCGGCGCAGTCGGCGCGGGAGCAGCGCGAGGCGGCCGAGGTGGTGGAGGGCGGCGGGGGGAAGATCCTGTACGTGACCCCCGAGCGATTCCGCGACCGCGAGTTCTTCGAGGTGCTGCTGGACCGCGAGGTGTCGCTCTTCGTTATTGACGAGGCGCACTGCGTGAGCCAGTGGGGCCACGACTTTCGCCCCGACTACATGATGCTGGGCGGCATCGCGGAGCGGCTGGGGCGGCCGCCGGTGATGGCCCTCACCGCCACGGCCTCGCCGCAGGTGCGCGAGGACATCATCCACCAGCTGCGGATGCGCGACCCGTTCACCTGGGTGGGCGAGCTCATCCGCCCCAACCTGTTCCTGGAGGTGCTCCCCACCGTCAACGAGTCGCAGAAGGACGCGGCGCTGGAGCAGATCCTCCGCAGGACGGAGGGCACCGGCATCGTCTACGTGGCGACGGTCAAGGAGGCGGAGCGCATTTACGAGGAGTTCGGAAAGAAGCACGCGCTGGCGCTGTACCACGGCAAGCTGGGCCCGAAGGAGCGGCACGAGGCGCAGGACCGCTTCATGGACGGCCAGGTGAAGGCGGTGGTGGCCACCAACGCGTTCGGGCTGGGGATCGACAAGCCGGACATCCGCTTCATCGCGCACTACCACTTTCCCGGCTCCATGGAGTCGTACTACCAGGAGGCGGGGCGCGCGGGGCGGGACGGCGAGCCGTCGCGCTGCGTGATCCTGTACCGCGAGGAGGACCGTGGCGTCCAGGGCTACTTCCTGGGCGGCAAGTACCCGGACCTGGACGAGGCGATCGCCACGGCGCGCATCGTCAACCGCATGCCGCTGGAGGAGAAGCGCCCGCTGGACGAGATCGCGGAGATGGCGGAGGTGCCGCGGCGCAAGGCGCGCATCGTCCTCACGCTGCTCAAGCGGCACGGGATGGTGCGCGAGCACCGCGGCGGGGTGTGGGAGCGGCTGGCGCCGGACGTGGCGGCGGCGGACCTGAGCCGCGAGCTGCAGGACTACGAGTCGCGGCGCGAGCAGGACCGCATCAAGCTGGAGCAGATGATCCGCTACTGCCGCACGGCGAAGTGCCGCACCAGGCTGATCCTGGAGTACTTCGGGGAGGAGCGGGCGGAGGAGTGGGTGTGCGGCCACTGCGACAACTGCGTGGCGCCGCGCGTGGAGGGGATGACCGCCGCCGCGGAGGTGCCCGCCATCGCTTCGGTCGATACCACCAATGCGTCAGCCGCGGCGGCGGAGGCAGCCGACGCGCTCGGCGTGGGCGACGAGGTGATGCACGGCACCTTTGGCGAGGGGCTGGTGCTCGCGGTCGTCGGCGACAAGGCGGAGGTGGACTTCGAGGGCCACGGCACGCGGATGATCCGCATCGACTTCCTGAGCCGGGTGGAGTAGGGGCCCCTCCCCCCGACCCCCTCCCCGCACAAACTGCGTGCGGAGAGGGGGAGAAGGTCAGGTTCACGTGCCCAGGCTCAAGTACCCAGTACCTGCTTCTGTACTGGACATTTGATCCTGGGCACTGTCGTTCCCCACCACCTCGCGTCCGATCCGCTCCACCGCCTCCGCCAGCGCGTCGAAGTCCTCGCGGCGGCTGCGGTGGTTCACGATGGCGGCGCGGATGGCGTAGCGGCCGCGCACCAGGGTGCCGGAGGGCACGGCGATCCCGTCTTCCTGCAGCCGCAGCAGGATCTCCTGGTTCACCGCGTTCCGTTCCGCCTCCGGCAGGTCCGCGGGGGCGTAGCGGAAGCAGACCACGTTCAGCTGCACCGGCATCAGCAGTTCCAGCACCGGGCTGGCCTCCACCCGCGCGGCCAGGTGCCGCGCCTGCGCCACGTTCTGCTCCACCAGGCGCGTGATGGCGTCCACACCGTGCGCCTTGAACGACATCCACACCTTGAGCGCCTTGAAGCCGCGCGTCAGGTCGATGCCGCGGTCCGCGAAGGGCAGCCCGCCGGCGATCACGCCGCGCTCCGTCTGCGCCAGGTACGGCGCGGCGGAGGCGAAGGCGGCGCGGTGCAGTTCCGCGTCGCGCACCAGCACGCAGGCGCACTCAAAGGGAAGGTAGCCCCACTTGTGCAGGTCGAAGCCGATGGAATCTGCGCGCTCCATCCCGGCCACCCGCGGCCGCAGCGCGTCCGACGCGTACGCCCACGCGCCGAACGCGCCGTCCACGTGGAACCACAACCCCTCCGCCGCACAGAAGTCCGCCAGCGCGGCCAGGTCGTCGGACGCGCCGGTGTTCACCGTCCCCGCGGTGCCGATGACGCAGATCGGCCGGCAGCCCGCCGCGCGGTCCTCCCGCACGGCGGCGGCGAGCGCGTCCAGGTCGATCCTGTCGCGCCCGTCCACGGCGATGGGGCGGAAGGCGCGGCGGCCCATCCCCATCAGCTCCACCGCCTTGCGGATCCACCCGTGCGTCTCGGCCGAGCCGTAGACGGTGAGGCGCGGGCCGCCTTCCATCCCCTCCTCGCGCACGTCCCAGCCGGCGCGCGCGTACCGGGCTACGTTCAGCCCCAGCAGGTTGGCCATCGTCCCGCCGGTGACGAGCAGGCCGCCCGCATCCGCGGGAAAGCCCATCAGCTCGGCCAGCCAACGGATCACCTGGTGCTCCACCAGGGCGGGCCGCCTGGTTGAGGCCGCCCAGGTGCGGGTTCATCGCGGCGGCGAGCATCTCCGCCATCATCCCCAGCGGCGTGCCGGTACCCTGCACCCACCCCCAGAAGCGCGGGTGCAGGTTGCCGTTGGGATAGGGGAGGATGCGCTCGCGGAACTGCGCGTACGCCGCCGCCTCTCCCTCCCCCTCCCGCGGCACGGCCCCGGCGAAGCTGTCGCGGACGGCGGGCGGCATGGGCTGCCACGCCGGGCGGTCGCGCAGCGTGGCCAGGTGGCCGAGCGTGTCGTCCACCATGCGGTGCGCCAGCGCGCGGAACGCCTCCCAGTCCGCCGGATCGAGCGTTTCCTCCGGCTCGCTCAAGCGGCCACCGCGCGCGCGACCCGTCCGCCCCGCACCTCGCATCCCTCCAGCCGCAGCAGGGCCAGCTTGGCGTCCAGCCCACCCGCGTAGCCGGTCAGGCTGCCGTCTGCGCCGATCACGCGGTGGCAGGGGATGACGATGGGGATCGGGTTCGTCGCGTTGGCCCGGCCCACGGCGCGGGCGGCGCCGGCGCGGCCGATCCGCGCGCCCAGCCCGCCGTAGTCCACCACCTCGCCGTGGCCGATGCCGCGCAGCGCGTCCCACACGCGGCGCTGGAAGTCGCTGCCGGCGGGGGCCAGCGGCAGGTCGAAGTCCGTCCGCTCCCCCGCGAAGTACTCGCGCAGCTGCGCGGCCGCGGCGGCGCAGCGGTCCGCGTCCCAGGTCACGCCCGCCGCCGGCCGCTGGTGCGGGAAGAGGACGTGGGTGAGGGCGCCGTCCCCGTTCACCACGACGGTCAGGGGGCCGATGGGGCTCTCCACGGTATGTGCGTAGGCGTTCATTGCGGGTCTCCCAGGCTGCTCCAGAGGTGATAGGTGGCCAGGCTGCGATAGGGCGCGAACGGCTCCATCCGCTCGCGCGTCTCCGCCGGGCCGGGACGTTGGTCGAGGTGAAAGAAACGCTGCAGCGCCGCGGTGAGCCCCGCGTCGCCGATGGGGATGCAGTCGGCGAAGCCGGCGCCGCGCATCAGGAAGTAGTTCACGGACCAGGGGCCCAGCCCCCGGACGTCCAGCATCCGCCGCTCGAGGGTCGTCGCCATCTCGCGCTCGCCGTCGATGCGCAGCTCGCCGGACGCGATCAGCCGCGCGGTGTCGATCACGTACTCCGCCTTGCGGCGCGAGAAGCGGCGATCCGCCAGGTCCGCGTAGTCCAGCGCGGCAACGGCCTCAGGCGTGGGATGCGCGCGGAGCCCGGCCCCCGCCGGCTCGCCGGCGAGCTCGGCGACGGTGGTCCGGAGCGCGTAGGCGAACGCCAGGTTCACCTGCTGGCCCACGATGGCCCAGAGCAGGCACTCCCACGGCGTCGCCGTCAGCGGGATCCGCAGCCCGCGCCGGCCTTCCACGAGCCGCACGAGATCCTCCCGCCGCTCCACCTGGCGTTCGAACGAGGTGGGATCACTCGCCAGGTTCAGCATCCGCACCGCCGCGGCGTGCGCCTCCCGCATCGACTCCGCCCCGATCGGCCGGTCCGCATCCACCTCGCAGACCGCGACGTCGCCGTCGAAGCGCATCCGCAGCACCGCCGGGCCATCGGGCAGCATCAATCCCTTGGCCAGCTCGCTGCCGCGGACGCGCTCCAGGACGCTGGCGGGGTCGCGCCCGACGTAGCGCAGCACGCCGTCCGCGCGAAAGCCGTCCGGCAGCGCGATGGTGAACGCGCGGCCGCTGCCCAGCGCGCGGTACTCCCCGGGGGTGAGCCCCGTCAGGCGGCGGAAGTTCAGGTGGAACGCGGAGAGGCTCTCGTAGCCCGCGCCGTACGCGGCCTCCGTCACCGACGCGCCGCCCGCGAGCGCGCGCGACGCCGCAGCGACCCGCTCGCGCGCCAGGAACGAGGCGGGCGTGGCGTGGAAGTGCCGGCGGAAGAGCGCGTTCAGCTTGGTGGTGCCGATGCCGGAGGTGGCGACCAGCGCCGCCGCGTCCGCGAACGCCGCGGGGTCGCGACGCACGTCGGCGACCAGCGTCTCCAGCAGGTGCAGGTCGGGATCGTACTGCTGGTAGAAGTGGTCGGGCCGGCAGCGGCGGCAGGGGCGCAGCCCGGCGGAGCGCGCCTCGTCCTCCGACCCGAAGAAGCGGACGTTCTCCGGGAGCGGCTTGCGGGCCGTGCACGAGGGGAGGCAGTAGATCCCCGTCGTCAGCACGCCGGTGAGGAAGCGCCCGTTGCTGGCCGCGTCGCGAGCGTAGAACCGCTCGAGCATCGATTCGCGAGTCATCATGATCATGGCCCTATTCTACGCATCCGCCACCCCTCCGTCGTCCTGATCTCTTCGCGGGAATCTGGCGGACCGGCCACGTTGCGGGAAGGTAAGAGCACGCGTATTCATCCCGCCACTCTGTTTACTTGCCGCCGCCGGGTGGGCCCCTCCCCCGGCCCCTCCCCCCGCAAACTGCGCGGGGAGAGGGGGGAACAACGTTTTACACAGGAAAGGATCTATGCCGCAGAAAAAACGAGCGAGGATCATCCCACGCGTGATGCACGCGGCGCGTGGGCACCGTACGGTCCCAACGGAAGCGGAGGAGCGCCTGTGGGATGCAGTGCGCGGGCAGCAGATTCGCGGGCTCCAGTTCCGGCGCCAGCACCCGTTCCACAGCTTCATCCTGGACTTCTACTGCCCAAAGAAGAAGCTGTGCATCGAATTGGACGGCCCGATCCACGATGGACGAGAGATGATGGATACTGCGCGCACGGAAGCTCTCAAGACGCGAAAGATCCGCGTCATCCGCTTCCGAAACGAGGAGGTGCTGAACGACCTTCCCTCTGTGCTCGCACGCATCGAAGCGGCACTGGACGCTCCCGAATGAGCAGTTCTCCCCCTCTCCCGGCGCAGTTTGCCGGGGGAGGGGGCCGGGGGGAGGGGCCCCTACCGCCGCAGCCCCCGCCCCGGCCGCGCCCCCGTCACCGCGCCGTTGCGCAGCACGGGGACGCCGTTCACGATCACGTGCATGATGCCCACGCTCGTCTGCACCGGCTCGTCGAAAGTGGCGCGGTCGCAGACGGTGTTCGGGTCGAAGAGGGTGACGTCGGCGAACATCCCCTCCTTCACCACGCCCCGGTCGTCCAGCCCCACCCGCGCCGCGGGGAGCGAGGTGAACCGGCGGATGGCGTCCGGCAGCGTGATCACGTTCCGCTCGCGCACGTAGCGGCAGAGGATGCGCGGGAACGAGCCGTACGCCCGCGGGTGCGGCTTGCCGGTGACCGTCGAGTCCGCCGCGCGCGCCCCCGCGTCGATCCCCACCATCACCCACGGCTGGCGCATGGCGTACTCGATGTCCTCCTCCGACATCGAGAAGTAGATGGCGGAGGTGCGCGCGCTGTCGGTGAGCAGGATGTCGAAGAGCGCGTCCACCACCTCCTGCCCGCGCGCCTGCGCCACCTCGCTCAGCCGCATCCCCTGGTAGCGCTTGAGCGAATCCACGTTCACCCCCGCGATCATCACCCCCTGCGGCCCGCCCGCGGACGCGCCGATGTTCCAGTCCGTGCCGCCCTCCGTCAGCTCCGCCCGCAGGCGCGCCCGCGTGGCGGGGTCCGCGAGCCGCGCCAGCAGCGAGTCCGTGCCGCCCGCGTGCGCCCAGTTGGGGATGATGGCGTCCAGCCCCGTTCCGCTGGCGGGATAGGGATACTGGTCCGCCGTCACGTCCACGCCGCGCGCCCGGGCGGCCTCGATGGCGGCCACCGCCTGCGGCATCTTCCCCCAGTTGGGGCGGCCGGAGGCCTTCAGGTGGTGGATCTGCACCCAGGTCCCCGCCTCCTCGCCGATGCGGATCGCCTCGTTCACCGCCTCCACCAGCCGGTCGCCTTCGGAGCGGATGTGCGACGCGTAGCCGCCGCCGTAGCGCGCCGCCACCCGCGCCAGCTCGATGATCTCCTCCGTGGTCGCGTACGACGCGGGCGCGTAGATCAGGCCGGACGAGAGCCCCATCGCGCCGTCCTCCATCGCCGCGGCGACGAGGGCGCGCATGGTGTCCAGCTCGGCGGCGGTGGGCGCGCGGTCCACGTCGCCCATCACGTAGCGCCGCACCGAGCCCACCGTGACGAAGGTGCCCAGGTTGATCGCCGGCCGGGCCGCCTCCAGCGCGCGGAAGTAGCCGTCCAGGTCGCTCCACGGCACCGAGTCGCGCCCCAGCTCGCGCAGCGTGTTCCGGTTGACCGGGACCACGCTGGTCACCTCGCCGGTGATCTCGCTGGTGATCCCCTGCGTGATCTTGCTGATGGCGCGCCCGTCGCGCAGCAGCGGGTACTCCGAGTGCCCCAGCATGTCGATCCACCCCGGCGAGACCACCAGGCCCGTCGCGTCGATGGTGTCCCGCGCCTCCGCGCCGGGGAGCCGCCCCACGGCGGCGATCCGGTCGCCGCGCACCGCCACGTCGCCGCGGTACCACGGGCTTCCCGTGCCGTCCACGATCATCCCGTTGCGGATCAGCAGGTCGTACGGCGCGTCCGCCGGTGGGGGCGCGCTCGATGGACGGGGGCCGGGGCCGCCGCACGCAGCGGCGGAGGCGCAGAGCGCGACGGGGAGGATGAAGAGCAGACGGTGCTTGGCCATACGCGCAAATCGGGATCGAGACGCCACCAGCCGAACAGGCCTGTGCCACCGCTGGCGCAAATGGACGGTCTTGACGGCGCAGGCTCGGCGGATGCATCTTAGACCGCAGCAACGCCTCCCGAAACCCCGGCGACCGATGGCGACCAAGATCCAGCGCCCGCGCATCCGCCCGACGTGGAGAGGGGGGCTGCGGCGAGGTAAGATACGGGACACGATGACAGAGTACCTGGCGAAGCGTCCCGGCTACCTAGAGGACGTGCTGCGGATCGACCGGGAGTTTGAAGCGTGAGGAGTCGTGTCGATGTCGATGGACGGCGTCCGTCAGCCGTTCTCGACTATGCTCCCCGGGTGGTCCCGAGCATCACGAGACGCATCCACTAACCCGAATAGCGGCGAGCGATGGTTACTCGACTTCAGCGCCAGCGAATCCCGCCGATGTGGCGAGGCGGACTGCGGCGCGGCAAGATCCGGAACGAGGCGACGCTCGCATTTGAGCGCTCCCCCGAGATGAAGGCCAGGCTTATGAAGGTCATCGCCGAGATGGACGCCATGGGCTTTGACCCGGCACCCATGGACCGGTTCAGACAACCGTTCGACTATGAGCGCCGCTAAGCGCCGCCGCCCTCGCCCCGCGCACGAATCGCCTGCCGTTCCCCCTCCTGAGCGGCAGGCGATTCTGCTTCGTGACTTCCGGCGTGACCTGACCTACTGGATCGAAACACACCCTCGAACGGCGCTTCGCATCATGCGCATGATTGAGGAAGTCCTGGCCGATCCGGGCAGTGGAATTGGCAAGCCCGAACCCCTCCGGTATGACATGGGCGGGCAATGGTCTCGCCGAATCACGGGGGAGCACCGGATGGTGTACCGCATCCGCAATTTCGACGTGCTCTTCGCGATGCCCGCTGGCACTACGACCGCTAGGGGTGGATCACGCCCCCGCCGCGACACCGCCGTCCACCAGGGCGCGGGCGTAGGCGAGGGCACCGTGGACGGCGTCCGCCTGGGCGGGCTGGATGCGGTACGCGTGCGCGTTCTGCGCGAGGTTGCGATCGACCAGCGTGGCGTACAGGCCGGAGCGCAGCACGCCGCCGTGAAAGACCACGGGCACGTCGCCCGCCCAGGGGCCCAGGCGGTGCGCCAGCGCGATGACGTGGCTGGCCAGCTCGCGGGCGTGGTGCTCCACCACCCGCAGCGCGAGCCCGTCGCCTGCGGCGGCGACCTCCAGCACGTGGCGCGCGAGGGCGGCGATGTCGCTCTTGCTGGCGCGGCCCGCCCAGGGCGGAATCCCGCTCGGGCCCTCCAGCGCCAGGACGCGGAGAAGGGTGGGAAGGAGCCGCGTCTCGCCCTCGCGGCCATCCACCGACCGCAGCGCCGCCGCAAGGCCCGAGCGGCCGATGGCGTAGCCGCTTCCCTCGTCGCCCACCATCATCCCCCAGCCGCCGCAGCGCTCCATCCGCCCGTCCGGCCCGCGCCCGTACGCCACCGACCCCGTCCCGGCGATCAGCAGCACCCCCGCCCCGCCGCCGAAGGCGCCGTGCAGCGCGATCTCGCCGTCGGAGACGACGCGCACGGCCCCCGCCACCCCGGCGTCCGCCAGCGCGCGCTCCACCGCCACGCGCTCCGCCTCGTTCCCCACCCCCGCCAGCCCCGCGCAGAGCGCCGC
>DATAAG010000815.1:0-3270 GCA_036260235.1 Longimicrobium sp. | reverse complement strand
GGGGTAGCGGGCGCTGTCGCCCAGGTGCTCCTCGATGCGCAGGAGCTGGTTGTACTTGGCCACGCGGTCCGTGCGGCTGGCGCTCCCCGTCTTGATCTGCCCCACCCCCGTGGCGACGGCCAGGTCGGCGATGAAGGTGTCTTCCGTCTCGCCGGAGCGGTGCGACATCACCGCGTTGTACCCGGCGCGGCGGGCCATGTCGATCGCCTGCAGCGTCTCGGTGAGCGTGCCGATCTGGTTGACCTTGATGAGGATGGCGTTGCCGATCCCCTGCTCGATCCCCCGCGCCAGCCGCTCGGTGCTGGTGACGAACAGGTCGTCGCCCACCAGCTGCACGCCGGCGCCGACGGCCTCGGTGAGCTGCTTCCACCCCTCCCAGTCGTTCTCCGCCATCCCGTCCTCGATGGAGCGGATCGGGTACTCCTTGCTCCAGTCGCGGTAGAACTCCACCATCTCGGCGGGCGACTTCTTTTCCTGCGTGCTCTTGTAGAAGAGGTACTTCCCGTCCCGCCACATCTCCGACGACGCCACGTCCAGCGCCAGCACCAGGTCCTCGCCGGGGCGGTAGCCGGCCTGCTCGATGGCCTGCAGGATGACGGCGAGCGCCTCCTCGTTGTCCTTCAGGTCCGGCGCAAAGCCGCCCTCGTCCCCCACCGCGGTGTTCTTGCCAGCCTTGCTGAGCACCTTCTTGAGGGCGTGGAACACCTCCGTCCCCATCCGCAGCCCCTCGCTGAACGACTCCGCGCCGATGGGCATCACCATGAACTCCTGGAAGTCCACGTTGTTGCTGGCGTGGGCGCCGCCGTTCAGGATGTTCATCATCGGCACGGGGAGGACGTTCGCCATGGCGCCGCCCAGGTAGCGGTACAGCGGCAGGCCCGCGTCCTCGGCCGCGGCGCGGGCGGTGGCCAGGCTGACGGCCAGGATGGCGTTGGCGCCCAGGCGGCCCTTGTTGGGGGTGCCGTCCAGCTCGATCATGGCGTTGTCCACGCCCGCCTGGTCGTACGGGTCGCCGCCCACGATGGCCTCGGCGATCTCCTCTTCCACGTTCCGCACGGCGTTCCGCACGCCCTTGCCCAGGTAGCGGCCCTTGTCGCCGTCGCGCAACTCCACCGCCTCGTGCTCGCCGGTGCTGGCGCCGCTGGGCACCGCGGCGCGCCCCACGGCGCCGCTGGTGAGGAGCACGTCGGCCTCCACGGTGGGATTGCCGCGCGAATCGAGGATCTCTCTGGCCCGGACTTCCTGGATGATCGCCATGTATTCGGGTGTTTGCGGAACGCGTGGAATTCCTTGCAGCGACGGGGCGGAACGTAGGTTCGGCGCGGCGGTGTGTCAACGTTCGCGTGACGCGCGCCCGCACGGAAAATCCCGAGAAACCACCAGGATTCCGCACGGGGCACGCCCGCTCCGGGCCCGCGAGACTCGCCCACCTCCCCCCCAAAACCCCCTGGGGGAGGTTGATGTCGGCGACGGATCAGGGTGAGACGACAGACATCTCACTGCGTCCGCGGGGGCCCCTCCCCCCGGCCCCCTCCCCGCTCGTTCCTCGCGGAGAGGGGGAGGCGGCGGTCACGGTTTGTTGGTGCCTGGACGGCTGTGGCGCGCACCGCGACGCCCCCTCTCCGACCCTCTCCCCCGCAAGCGGGGGAAAGGGAGAACTCGATCGCGCTTCGGACGGAGTGTCCCCGCTCTCCCTCCCCCGCGCAGTTTGCGGGGGAGGGCCGGGGAGGGGGGCGCCCGCCTCTCGCGCCAAGCCTCCCGCACGCACCACAACCTGCGCAGTGTACCCTCGCCCGCGCGGTTTGCGGGAGAGGGTGCGGCTCTCAGGCTGCGGGTGAGGGCGCCGCCGGGGGAGGCCCCTACCGCGCCGGCGGCAGGTCCAGGACGATGCCGGGGAGCCCCAGCGCGCTCTCCCGCGGCGCGTCCTCCAGCAGGGCGGCGGGGAGCGCGTCGGCCACGTCGCGGGGGATGAGGCCCCTGCCCCGCCCCGCCAGCTCCGCCGCGCGTCCGGCGAAGCAGAGCGCGGCCGCGGCGGCGTCCCACGGCTCCATCCCCAGCGCCAGGAAGGCCCCGACCACCCCCGACAGCACGTCGCCGTTCCCGCCGGTGGCCAGCCCGGAGTGCCCGGCCACGTTCACCATCGTCGCGTGCCCCGGCGCGGCGACCAGCGAGGGCGCCCCCTTCAGCAGCACGGTGCAGCGGTAGTTCTCCACCGCCCACTCGGCCGCGCCGAACGGGTTGGCGGTGATCTCGTCCACCGGCATGTTCATCAGGCGGCCCAGCTCGCCGGGATGCGGCGTGAGGACGAGCGGCCGGTCGCGGGCCAGGATGCGGATGTCGGGATCGCGCCCCAGCAGGGTGACGGCGTCCGCGTCCAGCAGCAGCGGCGCCGTGCCGGCCCGGGCGATCATCCGCAGCAGGTCCAGCGCCTCGTCGTCCGTCCCCATCCCCGGCCCGGCGACGATCGCCTTCGAGCCGACCTGGAAGTCGGGATCCAGCCCCTCCCGCGCCACGAAGAGCGCCTCGGGGAGCGCCGTCTGCAGGATCTCGCGGTTGTCGGCGGGCGAGACGAGCGACGCCATCCCGGCCCCCGCCCGCAGCGCGCCCAGCCCCGCGAGCACGCACGCCCCCGCCATCCCCCGCCGCCCCGCGACGATGGACACCTTGCCGACGGAACCCTTGTGCGCGTTCGGCGGGATCGGCGGGAGGACGGAGCGGGCCCAGGCGGGCGTCGCGAGCGCGGCGGCGGCGCCGTTCTCCGCCAGCGGCGGAAAGCCGATCTCCACCGCGACGATCCGTCCCGCCCGCTGCCGCCCGGGAAAGAGCAGCAGCCCCCGCTTGGGCGCGCCGAAGGTGACCGTCACCTCCGCGCGGACGGCCGCGCCGGGGGCGGCGCCGGTGGTCAGGTCCACGCCGGAGGGACCGTCGAGCGCGACGATGGGCGATCCCGCGGCGTTCATCGCGGCGATCACGTCCGAATACGGCGCGCGTGGAGCCCCGGTGGCCCCCGTCCCCAGCAGCCCGTCGATGATAACGCCGGCGCCGCGGAAGGCGTCCGGCCACTGCCCCGGATCCAGCTCCCACCCGTGCAGGAGCGCCGGATCCGCCGGGCTCGACCCCACGTGCACGTGCACCACCTGGCGCCCCCACGCCCGCAGCGTGCGCGCGGCCACCACCGCATCCCCCCCGTTGTTCCCGCTCCCGGACACGGCGGCGACGCGGCCCGCGGGATACAGCCGCTGGACCACCGCCGCGGCCGCGCGCCCGGCG
>DATAAG010000814.1:0-3932 GCA_036260235.1 Longimicrobium sp. | reverse complement strand
GACTCCACCGCCGCCACCGGCGCCCGGGCGGCCAGGCGAAACGCCAGGTCCAGGTCCGCCCGCATCCGCAGCGCCTCGTCGAAGCCACCCACCTCCTCCAGCAGCGCGCGGGACACCATCAGCGTGGACATCGTCGCCCCGATCCGCATCGCCAGGAGATCGGGCAGGATGTGTCCGGAGATCGCGCGGAACCCGCCAGCGCGGAACGGGAGCGGACCGCCCTCTTCATCCACCAGCACCAGCGCCGTGTAGCTCCACCGCGCGCCCGCCCGGCGCACCGCGGAGAGCTGCAGCTCGAGCTTGCGCGGCAGCCACCGGTCGTCGGAATCCAGGAACGCGACCCACTCGCCGCGCGCGGCCCGCACCGCCGCGTTTCGCGCCACCGCGGGAGAGCCCGTCCGCGGCAGCCGCAGCACGCGGATCCGCGGGTCCCCCAGCGCCTCCACCGCCTCGGCCGACCCGTCCGTGGAGCCGTCGTCCGCCACGATCAATTCCCACTCTCCGAACGTCTGCACGCGCACCGACTCCACCGCCGCCAGCAGCAGCGGCAGGCGGTTGTACGTGGGGATGACGGCGGAGACGGTGGGGACCGGCACGGCGGGCGCGGTGCGGTGTGGCGCCGGCGACGACAGCTCTGGACGTCGGCGTAACGGATCGTAGTGCGGCCGGGAGGTGGGATCAAGGAAGATCATCCCGGTCCCCGCGCCCAGCGACGGAAGTCGCCGCGTCGCCGCAACGACGACACCCTGTCGCCTTCGCGGACACCAGAGCCCGGCATCCACGCGCGGATCCGGCTGCTTCGCATTGATGCCGGCGCCGGGGAGTCCGCGCAGGCGGACTTTGCGAATTTCCAGCGGCGACTTCAGTCGCTCAGGCGCGGGCGCTGCGATTCCCGGTTTAGATTCGCAAAGGGCATCATTCGCTCCCGGGAAGCGGACTGCAAGATTGCCTGATCCGGTCGCCATCATCTTTCCCCGCCTGGAGCCGGGGCCGGAGGAAACGCATCGTGATCAAAACTCTTGCGCCCGTGTTTTACACCTGTATTATGTAACTGTCGAAGGAGTCGGTCCTCCCCATCCGGCAGGGCGTGATGAGCTACTCGCTGACCGAGCTTCAGCTCGCGATGATGAAGGTGATGTGGGAACGCGGCGAGATCAGCGTTCTGGACCTGCACGACGCCCTGCGCGCGGAGCGCAAGATCGCGCAGTCCACCGTGGCCACGCTGCTGGCGCGGATGGAGAAGAAGGGACTGGTCACCCACCGCCAGGACGGCCGCCAGTACCTGTACCGCGCGCTGGTGAGCGAGGGGCAGGTGCGCCGCTCCGTCGTCGCCGAGGTGTCGGGGCTGTTCGGCCGGCTCTTCGAAGGCGACGTGACGGAGATGGTGAGCCACCTGCTGCGCCAGAGCGACGTGGAAGCCGACGACCTGGAGCGCCTGCGCCGGATGATCCAGGAGCGCGAGGCCGAGCTGAAGGGAGGCGCCGAATGAGCGAGACCGTGATGCGCGCGGCCGCGTGGCTGCTGACGTACGCCATGCACAGCACCCTGCTGCTGGCCGCCGCCGCGCTCCTGGCCCGCCGCGTCCGCGGCGAGGCGTGGCGCGAGACGCTCTGGAAGGCCGCGCTGGTCGGCGGGCTGGTCACCGCGACGGCGCAGACGCAGTCCGGCTATGACCCCGCGTTCGGCACGGTGTGGCTGGGGCGCACGGTGGAGCCCGTGCCTTCGATCGCCACTCCCCTCCCCATCGATCAATCGAAGCCCTCGCCGGCCGTCGAGACGCCGGCGGAAGCCGCGCCGGGCGCCTCGACCAGCGCATCCGCGTCATCCAGCCGATCCGCCGGCGCGAGCGCGTCCACCGCGTCGTCCTCCGCCGCGCCCGCTGATCCGCCGGTATCCGCCGCTTCGACTTCCATCGACCGGCGGCGGACCGTGGAGCTGGCGGTGACGGCGTGGGCGCTGATCGCGATGCTGCTCCTCGTCCGCGTCGCGTGGCGGCAGACGCGGCTGTGGCACATGCTGCGCGGCCGCACGGACGTCACCGACGAAGCGATGCGGGGGATGGTGGCGGGGCTGCGCCGCAACGCCGGCCTCTGGCGCCCCATCCGCCTGACGGCGTGCGCGGCCACGCCTACCCCCCTGGCGCTGGGCGGCGGCGAGGTCTGCCTGCCGCCGCGCTTCCTCACCGACCTGGACCCCGAGCAGCAGCGCAGCGCGCTGGCCCACGAGCTGGCGCACCTGGCGCGGCGCGACCCGGCGTGGCACTTCGCCGTGGGCGTCATCCAGGCCGTCTTCTTCTTCCAGCCGCTCAACCGCCTGGCCCGCCTGCGCCTGCGCGAATCCGCCGAGTTCCTGTGCGACGAGTGGGCGGCGCGGCAGACCGGCTCGCCGCTCGGGCTGGCACGCTGCCTGGCGGAGGTGGCGTCGTGGGTGGCGCCCGGCCGCACGCCGATCCCCGCGGGGACGATGGCGATGGCGGAGGGCGGATCGCCGCTCGTCCAGCGCGTGCAGCGGCTCACCACGTGGCGCGGCGGCTCCCACCAGGCGAGCGTGGCGGTGCGCGCCGCCGGCGCGGTGCTGCTGGTGCTGGTCGTCGCCCTCGCGGCGCCCTCGGTCGCCTCCACCGCCGGCCGCCGCCATCCGGCCCCCGATCCGGCACGGACGGAAGCGGTGCGGGAGGGGGCGATGCAGGCGGTCGTTCAGGACGGCATCATCCGCCATCCGCAGCCGTCCGAACCCCTCGCCCGCCGCTGGGAGTGGGCGGTGGAGGAGATCGCGCGGCGGCGGCTGAACCGCGCGTACGTCACGTACTCCATACCGACAACCCTGGAGCTGGGGGACGGGTGGAGCACGGACAGCCACGGGGTCAACCTCAGTGAGCTGGACGGCGCCGCGGTGAACCACGTCGTGGGCGCCCCGTTGGAGGACGTGGTGATCATCTTCCTCGTCGCCCGCGACGGCGAGGTGGAGCGCGTGGCCGCCCGCGCCGCGGTGGAGTTCGAGTTCGGCCGCGTCCCGGTGGTCTGGCTGGGCCGCGCGGAGGGCGACGAGAGCTTCGCGCACCTGCGGCGGCTGGCGGACCGGCAGCGCAACCCGGACCTGCGCGAAACCCTGGTGGGCGCCATCGGCGTGCATCGCGGCGACGCGACGGTACCGTACCTGGCCGCGGTGCTGGGCCGCGACGGAAGCAACGGCGTCCGCCAGGAGGCCGCCGGCGCCCTGGCCCACCACCGCACCGACGAGGCGCTCACCGCGCTGACCACCGCCGTGGAGCGCGACGGCTCCGAGGACGTGCGCCACGAGGCGGTCGAGGCGATCGGGTGGATGCGCCACCCGCGCTCCGTCGCCCTGCTGCGCGAGATCGTCGCCTCGCGGCACGACGCGGAAACCCGCCGCACCGCCGTCGAGGCGCTGGGAGAGAGCGGCGGGGACGCGTTCGAGTCCCTGCGGCAGATCGCCCTCCGCGAAAAGGACCAGGAGGTCGCGCGGCAGGCGGTGGAGTCGATGGAGGGGTATCCGCCCGAGCAGGCCGTGGCCGTGCTGGAGCAGGTCGCCTGGCTCCCGGACCGCGCCGACGTCTCCCGTCAGGCGGCGGAGTCGCTGGGGCGCTTCCCCGCACCCTGGGCCGTGGAGCCGCTGGACTCCATCGCCCGCACCCATCCGGACACGGAGGTCGCGCAGCAGGCCGTGGAATCGCTGGGAAAGATCCCCGGCGGGGCCCCGGACGGCTACCTGATCGACCTTTCCCGCACCCACCCTGACGAAGGCGTCCGCGAAGAAGCGCTCGACGCGCTGGCCCGCAGGCGGGGCGCCGAGTCCGGCGACGAGATCGATCCCGATCCCGACTTCGAGATCGACTTCGGCTCGCCCAACCAGCGCGAGTGACGGCCGGCGCAGGTCCGGCGCATCTCCCGTACCCATCCCACACGCCTGAC
>DATAAG010000813.1:0-2431 GCA_036260235.1 Longimicrobium sp. | reverse complement strand
CTCCATCCCCGAGGTGGGAAGCCCCACCACCCGGCGCGCGCTGGAAGAGGCGCTGGGCCGGCGGCTGGGACGCCGGGTGACGGTGCACTACGCCGCCGCGGAGGGCGCGGGAACGCCGGCGTCCGCCCGCATCACCGGCGAGAGCGCCCGGCGCGACCGCCTGCAGCGCATGATGGAAGGGGAACCGGTGCTCGCGGCGGCGGTACAAGCATGGGACCTGGAACTGGTTGACTGAGCGCGGGTTCCGCTCCCCCTCGTCCGGGGAGGGCGGGCCCGCGCTGTGCGTCGTTCGTTCGCGCTCGCGCGCTCCTTCTTTGATTCCGTTCCGCTCACGCGGCAGAACCGAGATGAACAACCTTCAGCAGATCCTCCAGATGGGCCAGCAGGTGCAGGCCCGCATGACCCAGCTGCAGAGCGAGCTGGGGCAGAAGACCGTGACCTGCACCAGCGGCGGCGGGATGGTGGCCGCCACGGCCGACGGGCGCGGCAAGCTGCGCGCGCTCAAGATCGACCCCAGCGTGGTGCAGGCCGGCGACGTGGAGATGCTGGAAGACCTGGTGCTGGCGGCCGTGAGCGAGGCGCAGAACCGCGCCAACGAGCTGTACGAGGAGGAGATGCGCAAGCTCTCCGGCGGGCTGCAGCTCCCGTTCAACATCCCCGGCCTCTAAGGGAACGAGGGACCGCTCCTTGTCGGCCATCGACGAGCTGGTGGGAGAGCTGGCCCGCCTGCCGGGGATCGGGCGCAAGACCGCGCTCCGGCTGGCGTTCCACCTGATCAAGTCGCCCGAGGACGACGCGCGGCGGCTGGCGCGCAGCATCGTGCACGTGCGCGAGAAGGTGCACCCCTGCGGGCGGTGCGGGAACCTGTCGGAGCAGGACCCCTGCGCCATCTGCCAGAGCACCCGCCGCGACCCGTCCGTGGTGTGCGTGGTGGAGGAGTCGTCGGACATCATGGCCATCGAGCGCACGGGCGAGTACCGGGGGCTGTACCACGTGCTGGGCGGGCGGCTGTCGCCGCTGGACGGCATCGGGCCGGCGGAGCTGAACGTGCGTCCGCTGCTGGAGCGGGTGGGTGCCGGCGCCGTGCAGGAAGTCGTCCTGGCGACCAATCCCAGCGTGGAAGGCGAGGCCACGGCGCTCTACCTGGGAAAGATGCTGGCGCCGCTGGGGGTGCGGGTGACGCGCATTGCGCGGGGGCTGCCGGTGGGCGGCGACCTGGAGTACGCGGACGGGGTGACCATCGCCGAGGCGCTGAACGGGCGCCGTGAGCTGTAGGGGCGGTTTTCTCCCCCATTCGGAACACGAGTGCCGCGGCGGTCCGCGGCATTTTGTTTTTTGGGCGGCGCCCCGTTACTTTGGTGCCGCGTTCACCCCGACAGCCGTCTCGACCCCTCCTCAACGGGTTGATGGAAAGCAAGCGAATCGTTCGCACCGCCGCCGTCGCGGCGCTGGCGCTCGCCGCCGCGGCCGCGGTGGGGGTGCTGCTGGTGCGCGACCAGATCAGCCGCAGCCGGCGCGACCTGTTCAGCCCCCATCCGCTGCGCCGCCTGGCCGCCCTGGAGTACCTGGGCGGCGTGCCGGCGTCGGTCGACACGGTGCTGCTGCTGCGCGACTATCTCTCCTGGGAGCGGCGCCCCCTGCTGCGCCGGCGGGCGGAGGCGGTGCTGGTGCGGCTGGAAGAAGGGCTCGCCTCGCGGGAGGTCGGCTGATGGCGATGGGGGCGACCAGCTGGAGCTTCGAGGAGCGCGACTTTCAGCGCATCGACCGCATCCTGCAGAACTTTCTGTACGACGCGGGCGCCCGCTGCGCGCTGCTGGTGGACCGCACCGGCCAGCTGGTGACCACGGCGGGAGAGAAGCCGGAGTTCGACTCCGTTGCGTTCGCCTCGCTGGCGGCGGCCGACTTCTCGGCCAACGACCAGCTGGCGACGATGATCGGGGAGACGGAGTTCAGCTCGCTCTTTCACCAGGGCGAGAAGGAGTCCATGTACCTGGCCGACGTGGCGCGGCGCGTGATCCTGGTGGTCCTGTTCGACAACCGCACCACCCTGGGAATGATCCGGATCAAGGTGAAGGCCGTCGTGCGGGAACTGGCGGAAGTGTTCAGCGAGATGTTCGCGCGGTCGGCGGCGGCGCCGCAGGGGCCGCGGGTGGAGGCCGGGTTCGCCGACGAGGCGGAGGACGAGATCGACCGCCTTTTCGGCGATCTTTGAGGAGGCCTCCCCATGTCGATGATCAACTACGCCTCGCGCGAGATCAACTGCAAGATCGTGTACTACGGGCCGGGTCTGTGCGGCAAGACCACCAACCTGGAGTACGTGTACGAGAAGGTGGCGCCCAACACCCGCGGCAAGCTCATCTCGCTGGCCACGGAGACGGAGCGCACCCTCTTCTTCGACTTCCTGCCGGTGGACCTGGGCGCCATCCGCGGC
>DATAAG010000812.1:0-4361 GCA_036260235.1 Longimicrobium sp. | reverse complement strand
CCCCCCGCGGCTCCTCCCTCCGACGCTGCCCTGGTGCAGCGTCAACTCGTGGCGATGGTCACCGAGATGCCCGAGAAGTAGTCGACGGGCATGTAGGCGGAGTCGTTGCCGATGCCGTAGGTGTGCGATCCGTAGGCGGTGTTGCCCGAGAACCAGGGGCCGCCGCTGTCGCCGCCCTCGGAGAGGTTGGTTCCGTTGCCCGCCACCCGCACCCAGGTGCAGGCGCCGTTCGCGCAGTAGGAGATGGTGGAGATGGTGCCGCAGGTGTAGCCGGTGGTCTTGCCCTGCTTGCAAACCTGCGAGCCGACGGTCTGGCTGGTGCGCGAGCGGGTGCCGGTGATGGACCGGGTGGAGCTGCCCACCTTGATGGTGTTGGGGAAGGTGTGGCCGCTGGCGTTGTGCCACTGGATGTCGTACGAGCCGCTGTACCGTTCGGCGCGGAAGGTCAGCGAGTAGCCGGAGAGCGACTGGGTGTTGCCGCAGTGCCCGGCGGTGCTGATGCCGCGGGTGCCGGCGGAGTTGCGGACGGTGAAGCCGCTGGTGCAGGTGGAGAGCGGAAGCCCGCCGTACATCGAGATCTCCTCCTGTGGGAGATGATCGACCTCGACCACCGACGCGTCGTCCTCGCCCAGCACGGCCCGCGCTTCGGCGGCGCGGCCGCGGAGCACGTGCACCTCGGCGCGGTTGGCGCGCACGTCCACGGCGCCCGCCGCCGGGATCCCGGCGCCGCGCACGCGGTGGTAGCTCGCCTCCAGGCGGCGCTCCAGCTGCTGCAGGGTGAAGCGGGCCGGCTCCACGCGCACCACCTCCGCCAGGGCCGGGCTCAGGTACGGACGGATCGTCTCCTCGCCCTTGCGGGTGAAGCGCGCGACCACGTGGAACTCGGGGGTGTGCTCGATGCTCAGGCCGGCGAAGGTCGCGGCCTGCTCGGCGGTGAGCCGGGCGTTCAGCGCGTCGACGGCTTCCTGCAGCTGCAGCCGGCGCGCGCCCTCCTGCAGGCTCACCCGGAACTGGCTGGCGTAGGCGGCGGCGTCCTGCTCGATGCCGTCGGCCACGCCCTCGGCGCGGACCTCGCCGGCCGCAGGGGACAGGCCGGCGTCCGAGGGAAGGCGGTCGCAGGCGCCCGTGAGCGCGAGTGCCGCGACCAGTATCGCGGGGGTCCTGAAGCGGTGGCGCATGGGTTCTCCTCCGGTGGTGGTTGGCGCTGGAGCATTCCGCTCCGACCGCCGCCGGACGGCAAGTTATCCGCCTGTAAATGAGAGGTGCACATCGCTGCTTCTACCCCGCTGCCACGGCTCCGCTTAACCCTGCTGGGAGCAAACAGATTGCGGCGCCCAGCCGCGCCTCCATCCGGTGCAGCGGGCCTCAGAATGGTGCACCCCACCGCTCGTTCCACGACGTCCCGTGCCCAACCGCCAATTCCCCGCCCAGCGCGTCGCAACGCTCGGCGGCGTACCGACCCGAAGGCTGAAAAAGAATGCCTCACGCAGAGTCAGCAGAGTCAACAGAGATTGGCCTGTGCAAGGGACCACTCTGCTCACTCTGCTGACTCTGTGTGAGGTTCTTTCTTTTCCCGGATCTGGTATTTCGGGGCGCCCGTCACTCCGCGCGGACGCGGACGGTGACCGGCACCGTCGCGCGCAGCACCGCGGAGATGGTGCACGCCTCCTCCGCGGCGCGGGCAATCTCGTCGAGCGCGGCCGCATCCACGCCCGCCAGCCCGTGCACCACGCCGTCCAGGTGCGCGGCCTGGATGCGGATGCGGCCGCTCCCCTTGTCGGCGGTCACGGTGGCCGTGACCCGCACCTGGCTCGCCGTTCCGCCGCGCTGGGCCAGCACGGAGCGCAGCCCGATGCCAAAGCAGGTGGCGTGCGACGCGGCCAGCAGTTCCTCCGGCGTGGTCGCGCCCGCGGGCTCGCCCGAGAGACGCGGAAAGGTCGCGGCGACGGAGAACGCCCCCGAGCCGGCGCTGATCCCGCCGGACCCGCGCGCAACGTCACCGGTCCACTCGAGGAGCGCGGTGCGGGAGAACAGAGCCATGGAGCTCGCCTGTGGTGGGGGGATGATCCGGCGGCTCACGCGGCCGGCCGGCGCGGCTTTCCCTACCCCTCACGGCTCCGGCTCGATCTCGCCGGCGCGCAGGTCGATGCGGGTGCTGGGAAAGTCGGAGTGGTCGCGGGAGAAGGGCACGCTCACGTACCGCCTGGCGACCAGCGCGCGGTTGTTCATCGCCTGCACGCGGCAGAGGAACTCGAACGGCTCTCCCGGCTGCGGGCGCGAGCCGAGCGGCGCCTCCAGCACGGTGGCGTACGTCCCGTCCTCCACGCGAACGTGCCTGTTGAACGACGGCTCCGGGTGCGGCGCGCGCCAGCAGAGCGCGTGGCCCTGCCCCGAGAAAGGCGATCCGTCCTGCATCACCACGCTCCCGGTGACGTGCGCGTAGCCGTCCGGCGCTTCGCGTTCGCTGGCGAAAGGGCAGGTGTTGAGCGCGAGGCCCAGGGCGGAGATGCCTGCGATGCGGATCATTGCGTTGATGGTACCCGGATGGTTGGCGCGCTCTGCGGGGGCAGGCGTCGATGATGCTCACTGTGAGCCTGATCAGGGAATCGCAGCCTCCGCGCCGGAGCGAATGAATTCGCCGCTGGAATTTCGCAAACTCCGCCTGCGCGGACTGCACCGCAACCAGACTCTCTCAACGGACCGTCCCGGCGGAGGACGAGGCCGGGATTACCGGATTTGATTCGCGATCGACATCATCAAAGGTTTATCCAGCCGCTCGCGCCGCGGCCGCCCGATGCACTGCGGCACCTCGCCACGGACGCGGCCGAGTGTCACCGCCAGCCGGACACCGCGAACGGCTCCGGCTGCTCGTGGTAACCCGACGGCTCGCGCCGGAAGGCCAGGCCGGAGCCCCAGCAGTAGAGGACGCCGGCGGGCGTCACGCCGCACGTGTGGCCGTACCCCGCGGCGAGTGCGCTCCACTCCAGCCCGCCCGCCACCGCGGTCAGCCCGTCCTCCCTCCACGTGCCCCCGCCCAGCTGCCCGTTGAAGTTGCGTCCCCAGCAGAACGCGCCGCCCGAGCGCGCGACGCCGCAGGTGTGCTCGTCGCCGCCGGTGACGGCCCGCAGCGGGGGCAGGTCCGGAACGCGCGCCAGGCGGGGGCTTCCATCGCGTCCGGACGCGCCCCCGAGCTGGCCGAACCAGTTGCGGCCCCAGCAGTAGAGGGCGCCCTGGCCGTCCAGTCCGCACACGTGCCGGCTGCCGCTCGCCACCCGCGCCAGCCGCACTCCCGGCGGCCCGATGCGGCGCGGCCGCGCGGCGCGAAAGCGGATGCTGTACACGTCGCCCCAGCAGTACAGCTCGCCCGCCGCCGTGAGCGCGCAGGTGTGGGCGTCGCCCGCCGCCACCTCCACCGCGCGGGCGGGGAGCGGCACCGACCGCGGCGTGCGGGCGCACGGAGCGGGCGCGGGGGTGAGGCGATGCGGGCGCGACTCGACCTGGACGGTGCAGCGGTCCACGCCCGCGGGACCCAGCGCGCCGCCCGCGCCGAGCCCCCAGCAGAGCACCTCTCCCCCTGCCGTCACGCCGCACGCGTGATCCCGCCCGGCGCTCAGGCGCTCGAAGCGCGCGGCCGTGGCCGCCGGCCGCGCCGCGCCGTCCGCGCCGCCCGTCCCGCCTCGCCCAAGCTGCCCCCACTCGTTGCGCCCCCAGCAGAACGCCCGTCCCTCCGCGTCCAGCGCGCAGACGAAGCCGAACCCCGTCGCCACCCCGTGAAAGCGGCTCCCCGCGGGCGCCTGGAGCACGCCAGTCCCCGGAGCGTCCGCGCCGCCGGCGCGCGCATCCGCCCCGAAGGCGACGCAGGCGACTTCGCCGGCGGCGGTGATGCCGCAGGTGTCGTACGCGTCGCTGGTGTGCGCGCTGCTCACCTCCACGAACCGCGGCCCGACCGCGGCGGAGTCCGGTGCGAGAACGCGGAACGGCATGGTGTCGGCCGCGCCTGCCGCTCCCGCGCCCGCGAGGGACCACGCCGCCTCCACCCGCCCCGCGCCCGGAGCAAGCGCGCGGACCCGCCCCGCGGAGTCGACCGCCACCACGGCCGGCGTCAGGCTGCGCCAGCGGGTGCGGCCCGCGGCCACCTCCCGCGCCGACACGCCCGGCCTGCCGTCCGCCGTCTTTTCCACCGCCACCACCGACGCGATGAGCCGCGACGACTGCCCCACGTACAGCACGTCGCCCGGGTGCGACCCGTCGTTCCCGCGGATCCAGAGCTCGAAGACGGAATCCGCGAACGGCCGCTCGGCGGCGGTGTCCGCCGCGGCCGCGGGCAGCTTCTCCGGCGCCGCGCGGCACGCGGCGGCGAC
>DATAAG010000811.1:0-2550 GCA_036260235.1 Longimicrobium sp. | reverse complement strand
CAGTTTGTGCGGGGAGGGGCCGGGGGAGGGGCCCCGGCGGCGCGCTTTCGCCACTACCATCCACCAGGAGAACCGCATGGGAGCCCTCCTGATCGTCCTTCCGGTGGGCGCGCTCATCGGGGGCCTGATCTATTTCGGCGTCCAGCAGCAGAAGAAGCGCATGCTCGCCATGCAGGCCGCGGCCGAACGCCTGGGCTGGCGCTTCCAGCCGAAGCCGGCGTTCGCCGTGGTCCCGGGGCTGGAGCGGTTCGGGCTGTTCAACGAGGGACACAGCCGGCAGACCCGCAACCTGCTGGAGGGGGAGAAGGACGGGCACCGGGTGGCCGTCTTCGACTACACGTACGTGGTGGGCGCCGGCAAGTCGCAGAGCGTCTTCCGGCAGACGGTGGTGCACGTCCACGCGCCCGGGCTGGCGCTTCCCGGCTTCGTGCTGCGGCCGGAGCACATCTTCCACAGGATCGGCGAGATGTTCGGGTACCGCGACATCGACCTGGAGGTGGATCCCGACTTCTCGAAGCGCTACCTGCTGCGCGGCCAGGACGAGGCCGCCATCCGCGCCGCGTTCGATCCCATGGTGCGCGAGTTCTACGACCGCAACCCGAAGTCGTGCACGGAGGGCGCGGGGCCGGACCTCCTCTTCTGGCGCTCCAGCAAGCTCGTCGCCCCGGACGAGATCGCGAGGCTGGTGGAGCTGGTCCTCACCCTCTCCGGGCGCTTCCGGGAGAGCACGGGCGCGCGGCCGCACGGCGCGGCGTAGGCCGCGATGGCCGATCTCTCGATGGAAGCCATCGCGCGGCAGGTCGTCGCGTCCGCCCGCGCGATGGTGCCGGGGCGCTTTCACGCCCGCGCCGCCTCGCCCGCCACGCACCCGCACGTGGACTGGCGGGCGTACGAGGACGCGCGCCGGCGGCTGCAGGCGCTCGGATTCCGCCACCTGGGCGACGTGCACCCCGTGAGCCTGGAGGGCGATCCCCGCATGTCGCGGCCCAACGTGATGCGCATCTTCGCCAGCGAGGACGGCACGGTCACGGCGGGGTTCTACCGGATGGCGCTGCGCTGGACGCCGCTGGGGATCATGGCGCGGATGCTGGGCGGCGCGGGGGGGATGACGGACCTGATCACCCTCTATCCCGACGGCACCATCATCGAGACCTCCAACGCCGCTCCGGCCCGGGTGTGGCAGGATCCGCCCTTCCTGCTGCGGGAGTACCTGCCGCGGCGCACGCCGGTGGAGCAGCTGGTCGCGCGCCACCAGGAGCGGCTGCGGGAGCGCGCGGACGCCGTCCCGCGCGTCGCGCCCGTGGCCGTGCACTCGCTGCTGGAGGTGATCGCCGCCTCGGACATGACGGAGGGGGCCAAGCGCGCGTACCGGCAGCGCATCGGCTGGATCACGCGCGAGGAGCTGGCGCGGCTGAGCCGGCTGTCGGGAGAGCGGCTGGACCAGCTGGAGGCGGCGGTGCGCCGGGTGGTGGCGGAGGAGCCGCCGCCCCCCCTCCCTGCCGCTTCCGCCCGGCTGGACCCGGAGGCAGGCCTGCGGCGGCGGTGAGCGGGTGCTCCGCCGTCCCGGGCGGCGTACGGCGGTGTCACCGCGGGTGGACGCGCCGGACACCGCCCCGTTTCCCCTCGGCACGCCAGGCGATTGGCCGGTCCCGGCTTACGCCCACGCGGGATGGCGGCGCGCCTTCTGCGGCCGGACTGTCGGGTTTTGCGTGTTCCGAAGCGGATCCGCCTGCCAACGCCGGAGGATGAGATGCACCCGCGCCGCATCGTGAGAGGGGTCGCCGGGCCGGGCTGGGTCCGGGGTGTGCTGGGCCTGCTCCTGCTGCTGGCCGTGAACGCACGGGCGCTGGACGCGCAGCGCGTGAACGGCCGCCTGCTGGACGCGGAGACGGGAGCGCCGATCGCCGGGGCGACGCTGCTGCTGGTGAACGAGCAGGGGCAGACGGTGCACAGCGTGGTGAGCAACGGCGCGGGCGGGTTCGAGCTTCGGGCGCCCGCGCCCGGCATCTACCGGCTGCGCGCGTCGCGGCTGGGGTATCGCGAGGGCACCAGCCGCCCCGTGGACCTGGCGGCCAACGGCGTGCTTTCCGTGGAGCTGCGCCTGACCTCCAGCGCCGTGCAGCTGGAGCCGCTGACCGTCACCGGCATCCCGCAGTACGAGCGGCTGGCGGAGAACGGCTTCTACGAGCGGCGGGACCACTTCGGGCCGGAGGGGCTGCGCGAGGCCGTGTTCCTGGAACAGCACGACATCGAGCGGCTGAACCCGTTCAGCGTGCACGACATCTTCGACCACGTGCGCGGCGTGCGGACGGACCGCGGCGGGCTGACCATGCGGCGCGGCTGCCAGCCGGCCATCGTGATCGACGGCTTCACCACCGTCCGCGGCCGGGGGATGCGGGGCGGCTCGGGGCGGATGATTGAGACGCCGCGCTCCATCCTGGGCATCGAGGTCTACTACGGCTATGCGATCCCCGCCCGGTACCTGCTGGATGCCGCCGGCTGCGGCGTGATCATGTTCTGGACGAAGTAGGAGGGAATAGGGAACAGGGA
>DATAAG010000810.1:0-1942 GCA_036260235.1 Longimicrobium sp. | reverse complement strand
ACGGCGTACCGTCCGCGGCCGCGTTTTCCGGGGTTTGCTGCACCTGCTCGCGCTGCCGCGCCACGCTCGCTTCCATCGCAGCCAGGCTGCGCCGGAACTCGGGCGTGCCGTGCAGCCGCTCGAGCGTGGGCAGGCGCCGCGCCGCGCGGACGTGACGGTATCCGCGCTCCACCGCCTCCGCGAACCACCGGTTGGCTCCACCGACGTCGCCGCGGAGAGCGGCGGCCTGGGCCAGGATCAGCCGCGGATGGGAGCCGTCGTGCCCGTGCTCGATGGAGTCGCGTGCGGCGGCTTCGGCGGTGTCCAGCGCGGCGCCGGCCCGCGCGGTGTCGCCCAGCCGCAGGTGCACGAACCCCAGCAGCACGGGGGCGCAGCGCCACGCCCGCCGCCCCTGCGCCTGCGCACGCTCGCGGGCCCGTTCCAGCCGGCCGTTCAGCGCTTCCCACTGGAACACCAGGCACTCCCCCTGCTCGGAGGTGAACCCCCTCACCTCGGGATCGCCGAGCTCGGCTTCATCCCGCACCCAGTAGAGCATCGCCAGGCGAAAGCGCGCCTCGGGTGCGTTGGGCGCCGCGGCCACCGCCGCCCGATACGCCTGCTGGGCACGGCGGTCGTCGCCCAGCACCTCGTACGCCAGCCCCAGCCGCCACTGCGCCGTCGGCGACCGCGGCTCGATCTCCACCGCCTGCTCGCCATAGGCGATGCTTTGCTGCAGGTATCCCTGCTCCAGCATGACGATCCCCAGGTTGCTGCGCCCCGACCCGTCGCCGCCCTTGGGGCTGAGCGCCTCCGCTTGGCGCAGCGAGGCGAGCGCATCGTCGAACCGGCCCACTTCGCGCAACGCCACCCCGAGCGTGGCATGCGTACGTTCGTCCGTCGGCGCCAGCGCCACCGCCCGCCTCGCCGCGGCGATCGCGGAATCGTTCCACGCCCGGTCCCCGGTCAGCTGGCCGCGCACGCCGTACCCGCGGGCCAGTCCCGCGTGCGCCAGGCCAAAGTCGGGGTCCAGCCGCAGGGCCACGCGAAAATGGCCGATGGCCTCCTCGTTCCCCTGCAGCGTCCTCGTGGGCACGTAAAGAAGCCCCCGGCCCTTGAGGTACAGGCGATAGGCGCTGTCGTTCGCCGTGGGAGCGGCCGCCAGCCGGGCGCGCTGGGCGCGGGAGAGCTGCACCCCCAGCTCGTCCACGATCTGCTCCGCGATCTGGCGCTGCAGTTCGAAGATGTCGCCCGTCCTCTCGTACCGCTCCGACCACAGCAGCTGGCCGGCCCGGCTGTCCCAGAGGCGCACGTCGGCCATCAGGCGCGTCCCGGTCGGGCGGGGGATGAGCTCCAGCACGTGGGCCGTCCGCAGCTCGACCCCGATCGCCGGCATCGACATCCCCCGGTTCTCGAAGCCGCGCTTGTCGGCAAGAATCACCTGCAGGCCCGTGCCCGCACTCATGAGGTGGCTGCGCAGCTCCTCGGCGAAGCCATTGGAGAGGTCGTCGTCCATCGACGTGAGCAGTGCCAGCGATGCCTCGCGCGGCGGCGGCGCGGGCATGAGCCATTCGGAGTAGACCAGCCCTGCTCCCAGGAGGATCGGAGGCAGGATCAGCGCGCCAAGCACCAGCGCGAAGCGGCTCCTGGACGGCTGGATCTCGGGGCGGCACTGGATCCACGTAATCGCCAGCGCCACGAAAAAGCCCAGCACGGCAGCCCAGCCTACCGCCTGCACCACCCACTTCGGCGGATCGATCAGGGCCATCACGCTCGCCGCGCCCGCGAGGGCCGCGAGCGCGCCTTTCCAGTACCGGCTTACCATGGGCCCAAGGCAGCGCGACAGGTCCGAGCCCAGGGATGCGGGTTCGGTGCGGATGCCGCCTTCGCGGCGGTCAGTGCGCGGAGAGCGCCGGTGGAAGGCCATCGATCGTGCCGGGAGGGGGAAGCGGGGAGCGCGGGTGCC
>DATAAG010000809.1:0-9073 GCA_036260235.1 Longimicrobium sp. | reverse complement strand
CACCCGCCTGTCGCAGAGGCCGTCGTTCTTCGCTGCTCCGGTAGGATATTGTAGCGCGCCGGCCCTCAGCGCGCTACCAAGCAGTGAAACCGTGAGATTCAGGCAGCGTAGCCAGGCCCCTGTCAGGGCTTGGAAATCTGGACAGTGAGGGTTTGGTTGCTAGGATCCATTTTCGCTATGGCCATGAAGAAAGCTTGTCCCTTATAGATAAAATCTATCCTTTCACCTACCTGGATTTTCCTGGAGCTGCTTTTGCCATCGGGCAGGGTAAACCGTATGTACGCGCCACCGTCCAGAAGGGTCTGGATAACCAAGGTTACGACAACGATGAAATTGGTTTCCGGATGGATGTAGGCTTCATCCTTTTTAAGGAGGACGGTAATGCCGCTACTGGATTCTGCACCATCCTGAGGCTGAGAGGGACCATCAACATTGCGTGGTAGGAGCTTGCGGCCAACAAAGACAGCGACGATGCTGCCAATGATCTCGCCGATAATACTGACGATTGCGCCAATGACCGCACTCAACGTTCCCATCTGCAAACTCACGAGGAGGGTTTGCGCGTTCCCATTGTCGCGCTCAACGTAAGAGAGCAGTCCGCAGCGAGCCGTCAAGGTGCACGTGCAGCTCCGCCTTGGGCAGGCGGTGCAGCAGCTCGCGGGTGACTTCGATCGCCATCGTCTTCCGTCCTGTCGCTTTGGGTCGCGGCCCCGTGATTCCGGGATAAACGCGCAGGCGGATGCACCACCGGTGCACCCGCCTGTCGCAGAGGCCGTCGTCGTTCGCTGCTCCGGTGGGATATTGTAATCACACCGGCTTTCGCGCGCCACCGGTGTGAAAGTGGCAGACGCAAGTGCCCGGTGCCCGGTGCCCGGTGTCAAGGAAAAGAAGCACTGGGCACTTGAACCTGGGCACTTGATCCCGCGGTTCAGAGAATCATCGTCACCACGCACGCGGTCATGAAGCTGGCCAGCGTGCCCGCGATCATGGCGCGCAGCCCGAGGCGGCTCAGGTCTCCGCGGCGCTCCGGCGCCAGCCCCCCGATGCCGCCGATCTGGATGGCGATGGAGCTGAAGTTGGCGAAGCCGCACAGGGCGTACGTGGCCACCACCACCGCGCGGGCCGAAAGGTCGGCGCCGCCCTGCAGCATCTCCGCCAGGTGCGCGTACGCCACGAACTCGTTCACCGCCGTCTTTTCGCCGATCAGCGTGCCCACCGCCATGGCATCCTGCCAGGGCGTGCCCATCAGCCACGCCAGCGGCGCGCCCAGGTAGGCCAGGCCGTTCTGGATGCTCCACTCCATCCCGAACCACCCGCCGATGCCCCCCAGGATGCCGTTCAGCAGCGCCAGCAGGGCGATGAAGGCCAGCAGCATGGCGCCCACGTTCAGCGCCAGGCTCAGCCCCTCGCTGGCCCCGCGCGCCGCCGCGTCGATGGCGTTGGCGTCCACCTTCTCCAGCTGAACTTTCATCTGGCCCCTGGTTACGGACTCTTCCGTCTCCGGGTACATCAGCTTGCTGATGGCGAGCGCCGCCGGAGCCGACATCACCGACGCGGCCAGCAGGTGCCCGGCAATGTTGGGAAAGTACGCCACCAGCATCCCGATGTAGGCCGCCATCACCCCGCCCGCCACCGTCGCGAAGCCGCCCGTCATCACCGCGTGCAGCTCGCTGTTGGTCATCGACTTGACGAACGGCTTCACCAGCAGCGGGGCCTCCGTCTGCCCCACGAAGATGTTCCCCGCCGCGTTCAGGCTTTCCGATCCGCTGGTGCCCATGGTGCGCACCATCACCCACGCGAACGCCTTCACGAACAGCTGCATGATCCCGAAGTAGTACAGCAGGGTCATGAGGCTGCTGAAGAAGATGATGGTGGGCAGCACGCTGAACGCGAAGTTGGCGCCCGCGTCGGCCCAGGTGCCGGTGCCCGTCACCGGCGAGAACGGCCCGCTGCCGGCGCCCACGGGCACGTTCTTGGTCGTCAGGTTGCCGAAGAGAAAGCGGGCGCCTTCGTTGGTGTACCCCAGCAGGCTGGTGAACACCGTGTTCAGCGCGTCGAAGGTGTCCCGGCCGAGCTCCGTCCTGATGATGAGCAGGGCGAAGATCAGCTGCAGCGCCACGCCCCAGATGACGGGGCGCCAGGTGACGGCGCGCTTGTTCACGCTCATCAGCCACGCCATGGCGATGAACACCAGCAGGCCCAGCAGGCTGACGGCCCGCTCCGGCAGGGTGCCGCCCCGCGCCTCTTCGGCGGCCAGCCGTGCCGCCTGCGCGGCCGCCGTCTGGCCGCCGGTCACGGGTCCGGGCTCCGCCTGGGGCACACCGCTTTCCGAAGGCACGGTGGTCTGCGGCACGGCCGAGTCAACGGGCTGCGCCGCGGTTCCGGCGCCGGCCGCACCGCCCGGCTGGGCGCCGGCGGGCGGGGCAGTGGCGCCCGCGGGCTGCGGGGTGACGGGAGGCGGCGCCGTCGCGGCGGCGGCGGTGTCGGACGGCGCGGGCTCCTGCGCGTGCGCGAACCAGCCGGCGCCCAGCAGCAGCGCGGCCGCGAGCCACAGCGGCATCAGCCAGCCGGGGCGCTTCTTGGGTGTGCGAGAGGGCATGTGAGGTCGTCGCCGGCGTCGAACGGAAGGAAGGGACGGTCCGCGGCGGGGCGGGGGAGGCCCCGGCCGCGGGCGAAGGAAGATCGGCAGGTCGTCATTCTACGGCTACCACTGCAGCCGCGCCACCTCGTCGGGGGGCAGGTGCACTCCGTGGCGCTTGGCCTCTACCAGCACCGGGCGGTCGAACACCTTGATGAGGAGGAACCCCGCCACGAACCCGCCGATGTGCGCCCACACCGCCACGCCGCCCTCCTCCGGCATTCCCGGCACCGTCAGCCCGGAGTACAGCTGCAGCACGAACCAGAGCAGCAGGAAGAACACGGCGCGGATGCGGAAGAAGAAGAACGGGGGAAAGTACGTGCGCACCCGGGCGCTGGGGTACAGCAGGATGTACGCGCCCATGATGCCGCTGATGGCGCCGCTGGCACCCACCATGGGGACCTCGCTGGCGGGCGAGAAGAAGATGTGCGCGAACGCCGCCGCAAGCCCGCAGACCAGGTAGAAGGCCAGGAAGCGGAAGTGGCCCATGGAGTCTTCGATGTTGTTCCCGAACACCCACAGGAACAGCATGTTGCCCAGGAGGTGCCCCCACCCTCCGTGCATGAACATGGAAGTGAACAGCGCGCTCGCTCCCGGCCCGGTGACGGGGCAGTTCCCCATGATCTCGCACGGCTGCGCGCCGAACACCACCACCGACGCCTCCAGCTGCTGGAAGTCCACCCCTGCGCCCTGCACGTAGAACCACACGAACAGGTTGGTGATGATCAGCAGCACCGTCATCCACGGGGTGAGCTCCGTGGGGTTCTCGTCGTTCAGCGGGATCAAGGCGCCTCGTGGTGTGCGACGTCGGAAGGGTGGATGGCCGGCCTGTGCAGGAGAGTACGCGAAATCGGCGCCGGGGAACAGGAGGGGCCCTCCCCTGAGCAACCGGGAAGATCGTTGACAGATTAGACTGGGAGGATTATTGAGAGGTCCTCACAGTGCTGACGCCGTTCAATCGATCTGTCTTTTGTCCCGCACCCGAGTGAGGCGTCAGCAGCCCCACGGGAATGGGAGGTTGCCTTCGCGCTCAGCCCGCTATGGGTGCAGCTTCCCATCAGGGTCGGGGAGGGGGCGGCCTGCGCCCGCGCCATACCCATCCGCTCCGCCTCGACCTCTCCCGCACCACCCCTGCAGTTTGGGGAGGGGTTGCCGCCGTTCCGAGGAACGAGCAACGGCCGGGCGGGGGAGAGGGGCCCGACGCCGCGACAGGCCCGCGTGAGACCCATGCAGCCTCCGTTCGTTCCCATCCCTCCGCCCGGAGCCTCGTCACCCGTTCACCCGTTCACCCGTTCACCCCCGCCGACCTCCGCGCGGAACCGCTGCACCTGCCCGCGGTCACCCACCACCAGCAGCGTGTCGCCGGCCAGCATCACGTCGCCGGGGCCGGGATTCGGCTGCGGGCGGCCGTCGCGCAGGATGGCGATCACGCTGGCGCCGGTACGCGTGCGGATGGCGGACTCCTGGATGGTGCGCCCCGCCAGCGGCGACCCCGGCGCCACCCGGAACCACTCCACCGAAAGCTGCCCCAGCACCATGTCCATCGACTCCGCCACGGCGGGCTGGAAGTACGCTCCGCCCAGGATGGCACCCAGCATGCGCGCTTCGGCGTCCTCCAGCCGCACGGCGTGCGTGGGGAACTCCTCCCTGCCGCGGAACGAGTAGATCTCCCGGTGCCCGGTGTTGTGGATGATCACCGTCATCCGCTCACCCTCGTTGGTCGTCAGGGCGAACTTCTTTCCCACGCCGGGAAGGTCGTGCTCCTGTACCTGCATTGCCTTGCCTCGCTTCGAAATCGGGTTCTCGGATGTCGGTCGTCAGGATTCGCCCGCGGGCTTGCGGCGAACGGCGCCGGCGGCGCGGAACAGCGCGCGGGAGATGGCGTGCGACTGGCGCGTGAGCAGCGGGCCCAGCACCGCCAGCACCAGCACGTACAGCGCGGCGAACGGCTGCAGCACCTGCATCAGCCCGCCCGCCGCGCCCAGGCTGGCCACCACGATGCTGAACTCGCCGCGCGAAACCACGGTGAGCCCCACGTTGGCCGACGACGTGGGCGACAGCCCCGCCGAGCGCCCGGCCAGCATTCCCGCCGCGAAGTTGCCGATCAGCGTGAGGATGACGGCACCCAGGGTGATCCACACGGCGCCGCCCAGCGCGAACGGGTCGATCTCCAGCCCGAAGCCAAAGAAGAACATCGCCCCGAAGAAGTCGCGGAACGGCACGATCATCCGCTCGATGCGCTCGCGGTGGTCCGTCTCCGCCAGCACCAGCCCCGTCAGCAGCGCGCCGATCGCCTCCGCAACGTGGATGGTCTCGCCCGCGCCCGCGACCAGCAGCAACGCGGCGGCAACGACCAGCAGCAGCACCTCGTCGCTGCGGATGCGGAGCGCGCGGTTCAGCCAGGGCACCGCCATTCGGCCCACCGCCAGCACGCCCAGCATGAAGCCCAGCGCCATCCCGGCGGAGAGCGCCACCCCGCCCACGGAGGTCGATTCGCTCAACACCAGGCCGCTGACGATGGACAGGTACACGGCCAGGAACACGTCCTCGAACATGATGATCCCCAGGATCATCTCCGTTTCGGGGTTGGCCGTGCGGCGCAGGTCCACCAGCACCTTGGCCACGATGGCGCTGGACGAGATGGTGGTGATGCCGGCCGCCACCAGCGTCTCGCGCAGCGGCCACCCCAGCAGCGCGGGGTAGAGGAGTCCCAGGGTGAAGTTGATACCGATGTAGATGCTGCCGCCCACGGCGATGGAGCGGCCGGAGCGGATCAGCCGCCCCACGGAGAACTCCAGCCCCAGGTAGAAGAGCAGGAACAGCACGCCCAGCCGCCCCATGAAGGCGATGATCGGCGCGCTCTCCACGAAGCGCAGGTCCAGCATTCCCACGTGCGGCGCGTGGGGCCCCACCAGCATTCCCGCGACGATCAGGAACGGCGCGGTGGAAAACTTCAGCTTCCAGCTCAGGAGCGCCGCGCCCGCCACCAGGGCGAGCGCCAGCCCCACCTCCCATACCATGTGGTCCATGTGATCCCGGGTCTCCCTCCCCTACCGGGGGATGTGCGCAGACGCGCGGGCAGCCGCGTGCGGCCCGGCCTGTGGGGGCCGGCCGGCGGACGTGCACCGTCAGCGTGATGGATGGCCGGCGCGGGCCGGCGTGCGTGGGCTACGCAGGGAGGGGAGGCGGAACGCCGGCGGAGAGCGCGGAGAGGGTGCCGTCGCGCGCGGCGGCGAGGTGCCGCGCGAAGGCGGGGCGGAGAGCGCGGCTGGCGTGGGGATGCAGGACGCCGGGAGGCGCCGGTCCGGCCGCGGAGAGGGAAGATGTGGGCAGGTGGCTGCCGGGATGGGCGCGGGGCGGCGTGCCGCTCCGGCGCGGGATGCGTTCCAGCGCCGGCCGGCTGCCCTTCAGGCGGGCCGCCGCGAGCCCCCGGTCCACGGCCGCGACGGAGGCCGGCTCGCGTGCCGCCCGCACCCCGGGTCCGTCGTCGCGCGCGGCCGTTCCGCCATTCCCCACCGCCGCGCAGGCGAGTGCCAGCGCGGCGGCGAATGCGGCCGACAGGGAGCGGAGCGTGTGCTTCAACGGTCCAGGGACGCGGGTGCCGGATGTGACGGATTCAGCCCATTATGCAGCAGCGGACGATTGGTTCCGCGCGGGTGGCATCCTGCCGCGCGCTGAGGGCCTCTCCCCCTCGCCCGCCCCCTCGCCCCCTTCCCGCTCGTTCCTCGCGGAGAGGGGGAGAACTACAACGTTGTCGCGCTCAGCGCGCGGCCCTCACCCCTGGCCAAGGATCTGCTGTGCTGTGCCGCAAGCCGGTCGAAGCGCCGGGAGCGTGTCCCAGCACCTCCTCCCCCGCGCAGTTTGCGGGGGAAGGGTCGGGGAGGGGGGTGGCCCGCGCCCGCGCCATACCATCAACCTCGGGCTCTCCCGTACCACCCTTCCTCCGGGGTCGGGGGGGCGAGCGGCTGGGCTCGCGTCTACGGCGTGCGCGGCCGCTGCGGCGTGTTGCCGCCGTGCGGTTCGCCGCCGGGCGCGGTGGAGGGGCGCTGCTCCGCCGCGGCCTTTTCGGCGAGCGCGGCGGGGACGATCTCCCAGTTGCGGCGGAAGACGTCGGCGGGGCGCAGGGTGCCGCGGCGGCGGATCTCCTCGATCAGCAGCTCGCGGATCCCCTCGCCGCGGTCGTACACCACGGGCGCGCCGATCAGCATCGAAAAGCCGCCGCTGCCGCTCGCCCGGTAGTTGTTCAGCGCGATGGTGAAGCTGTCCGACGCCACCACCGGGCGCCCGTTGCGCTCCAGCCGCACCACGCGCCGGCCCACGGGGCGCGACAGGTCCCAGGTGTAGTCCACCCCGCTCACCACGTCGAAGTTGTAGCCGGGCACCGCGGGATTCGTCACCGTCTCGCAGGCGGCGGCGGGGCAGGGGAGGTAGTACTCCGCGCTCTTCTCCAGGTACGCGCGCAGCTGCTCGCCGGAGATGCGCACGGCCTTGAGCGTGTTGTCGTAGACGTACAGCCCCGCCACGTCCGCCACCGTCACCGGCCCGCGCGGGATGCGCGCCGTCAGCGAGAACGCGGACGCGGCGGAGAGCTCCGCGCCCGTCACGCGCATCTGCACCTCGTTGATCAGGTCCAGGATCGGCGTGTCGCGCGTCCGCGCCAGCTCCGAGGTCCACTCCTCCTCCGACGTGCCGATCACCTGCGCCACGTACGCCCGCGTGCGCTCGTGCGCCTCCGCCAGCGCCGCCTCCAGCCGCGGCGAGGTGCTCCCTGGCGCCGGGCGCAGGATGCGCCCGCGCCTGGACGCGATCGTCCACCGCCCGTCCGCGAAGCGCAGGTCCAGCTCGGCCACGGCGAGGGAGGTGCCCCAGTTCTTCGCCTGCTGGACCAGGACGCCGTTGATGGCGGTGTCCGCCACCTCGCGGTGCGAATGGCCCATGAAGATCACGTCGATCCCCGGGACCTCGCGCGCCATCGCCGCGGAGGCGTTCTCCGTGGGGACGCCGGTGGCCGCGGTGTCGTAGCTGCTTCCCTCCAGCCCGCTGTGCGCGGCGACGAGCACCAGGTCCGCCCCCCGCGCCCGCATCTCCGCCACGACCGGCCGCACGCTGGCCACGATGTCGCGGAAGTCGAGCCGCCCCTGGACGTTGTCGCGGTCCCAGATCATCACCCCCGGCGGCGTGACGGCGGTGATGCCGATGCGCACCGTCCGCCCGCCGACCGTCCGCTCCACGAAGGTGTACGGCCGGTACGCGTGCTCCGCCGTCCCCGCGCGGAAGATGTTGGCGCTCAGGAAAGGGAAGCGCGCGCCGGCGGCGGAGCGCTCCAGGTGCGGAATGCCGTAGTTGAACTCGTGGTTGCCGATGGCGGCCGCGTCGTAGCCCACCAGGTTCATGGCGCGCACCAGCGGGTGCTCCTCCCCCTCGGACAGGTGGCGGAATACGTAGTCCAGCGGGTTGCCCTGCAGCAGGTCGCCGGACTCCACCAGCACCGTGCGCCCCGGGTTGGCGGCGCGCACGCTGTCGATGAGGGGCACCAGCGCGGCCAGGGCGTTGTTGGTCCGCTGGCCCGTGTAGTAGTCGTAGGGAAGGATCCAGCCGTGCAGGTCCGTCGTCCCCATCAGCACCAGCCGCCCCTCGGCCGTCGCCGGCTGCGGGGCGACGTCGCTGCGGGGGGCCGCCGTGCATCCGCCCAGCGCGGCCAGGCACAGCGCGGCGGTCAGTCGTCTCGATGCGTACATCCGGCTCGTTCTCACGTTTCGTCGGTGGGCGCTGGATACACGCCGGCCGGGACGCGGGTCCGCGCGGTCTTCCGTGCCACTTGAAGGCGCGCGCATCCTCTGGTAAGCTTCGGGTGGAGGCGCCGGCTGAAGCCATCCGCGTCTCTCCCTCCGGTGACACCCGCACCTCCTTCCACGATGTACATCTCCCGAGCATTCCGGCTGATGCTGGCGGCGGGCTTCGCCTGCTTTGCGCCGAACGTCTCCTCGGCGCAGGAGATCGCGTTCCCCGGCGTCGCGTGGGGCGAGCCGGCGGAGAGCGTGCGGGCGCGGCTGGTGGCGAGCGGCTACGCGTTCCAGGGCGGGACGGAGGGGAGTGACCAGCTCTACCGCCGCGCGGACAGCGCCTGGGTGCGCGTGGACCTGCGCGACGGCCGCGCCATCGGCGTGGTGCTGGTGGACCCGGCGCCCGCGGAGCAGGCGGAGGCGCGGTACGAGGCGCTGGCGGATTCGCTGCGGGCCGCCCGTGGCGAGCCGGACGAGGTGAGCCCCGACGCGCGGCGGGAGCTGGTGTGGATGTCGGGACTGTCCTCGCTGGCGATCTCGGTGAGCCGTGGGGGCGGGCTGCGGCGGGTGGAGGTGGCGTGGCGCGGCCCCGGCTGGCATGACGAGATGGCGCGCCGCAGGGAGGAGCGGCCGATGCCGGCGGGGTACACCA
>DATAAG010000808.1:0-8884 GCA_036260235.1 Longimicrobium sp. | reverse complement strand
GTGCCCCGGAGCGGCTTCGTTCCGTTGATGAGCGGTCGCGTCAGACCTTCGCGAGCGCCTGGTCCAGGTCGGCGATGAGGTCTTCGACGTCCTCGACGCCGCAGGAGAGGCGGACCAGGCCGTCGGTGAGGCCCATGGCGTAGCGGCGCTCGCGGGGGATGGAGGCGTGCGTCATCATCGCGGGGTGGCCGATCAGGCTCTCCACGCCGCCCAGCGACTCCGCCAGCGCGAAGATGCGCACCTGGTTGACGAACGCGGCGGCGCGCTCCAGCGACCCCATCTCGATGCTGATCATCCCCGTGAAGCCGCGCATCTGCCGCTTCGCCAGCTCGTGCTGGGGGTGCGACGGCAGCCCCGGGTAGTAGGTGTTCTCCACCTTGCGGTGCGTGCTCAGCCACTCCGCGACCTGCTGGCCGTTGGCGTTGTGGGCCTGCATGCGCAGGTGCAGCGTCTTGGTGCCGCGCAGCGCCAGCCAGCAGTCCCACGGGCCGGGGACGGCGCCGGCGGCGTTCTGCAGAAAGCGCAGCCGCTCGTGCAGCTCGCCGTCGCGCACCACGATCATCCCGCCCACCATGTCGCTGTGGCCGTTGACGTACTTGGTCACGGAGTGCAGCACCAGGTCCGCCCCCATCTCCAGCGGCCGCTGGTTGTACGGCGAGGAGAACGTGTTGTCCACGCTGAGCCACGCCCCCGCGGCGTGCGCGATCTCCGCGGCGGCGGGGATGTCCGTCAGCCGCATCATGGGGTTGGTGGGCGTCTCCACGTGGACGAGCTTCGTGTTGGGCCGGACGGCGGCGCGGATCTCGTCCAGGCTGCTGCTGTCCACGAAGGTGAACTCGACGCCCAGCCGCTCGATCACCTGCCTGAACAGCCGGTAGGTGCCGCCGTACACGCCCTCGCCGCAGATCACGTGGTCGCCGGCGCTCAGCAGCTTGACCATGGTGTCCGTGGCCGCCAGCCCGGAAGCGAAGGCGATGCCGTGGGCCCCGCTCTCCAGCGCCGCCACGTTGCGCTCGTACGCCTCGCGGGTGGGGTTGTGGGTGCGGGCGTACTCGTACCCCAGGTGCCGCCCCAGCTCCGGCTGCACGTAGGTGCTGGTCTGGTACACCGGCATCATGATGGCGCCGGTGGTGGGGTCCGGCCGCTGCCCGGCGTGGACGGCCAGGGTGCCCAGGCGCAGGCCGGCGGTGCTCGTCTCGTCTTTCATCAGTCCGTGCGTGTGCGATAGGTGGCGCTGCGCCCGGCCGCGCCGCTCCGGCGCCGCGGGGGCGGCAACATAGTCCTGCATCCGCCAGCGGAGCAACGGCGCTCCGTCTCCTCCTCTGCATCCTGGCGCGAGTCTCCGTCGGCCCTCCACCGGCGAGCGCCGCCTCCCCGCCGCCTGACGAGGTGCGGCGCACGGGCCGGGATCACCTGATCGCGCTTCGGGGGTCCGGTTCGCCGGGTTCGGGATTTGGCTGCGACCCTGGTCATCCCCCGAAAATTTTGCCATGAGCCCCTGCCGCGGCCCCTCCCCCGCCCCTCCCCTCGCAAGCTGCGCCGGGAAAGGGGGTCAAGCTCCTCATGCCGGGTACGCTGCTTCTGCGGTATGTTGCAGATGCCGGCGGATGTTCTGCGTCGTGCCGAAACCGCAGAACGAATGCCGTTGACATGCACTTGATGGAGAATTATCGTCTGTGCGGGAGGAGAACGCAAGAATGATCGACGACATCGACCTGCGGATCGTGGAGATCCTTCAGCAGAACGCCCGCACGGCCAACGCGGAGATCGCGCGGCAGGTGGGGATGGCGCCATCCGCCATCCTGGAGCGCATCCGCAAGCTGGAGGAGCGCGGGGTGATCCTGGGCTACTCCGCGCGGGTGAACCCCGAGGCGTTCGGCCTGGGCCTCACCGCCTACGTCTTCGTGCGGGCGGACGAGCGCGCGGGGGCGCCCACCACCGCGGAGCGGATGGCGGAGATCCCCGAAGTGCAGGAGGTGCACCACGTGGCCGGCGAGGACTGCTTCCTGGCCAAGGTGCGCGTAGCGAGCCCCCGGGCGCTGGGCGAGCTGCTGCAGAAGAAGTTCGGCGCCATCGACACCATCCGCTCCACCCGCTCCACCATCGTCCTGGACACGGTCAAGGAGACCGGGCTGCTGCCGCCGCCCGCGAGAGGAGACGAAGATGCCTGAGACTGCCTCGCGGCCCTCCGCCGCGAAGATCCTGGCCGCGTTCGCCGCGGTCTACATTCTGTGGGGAAGCACCTACCTGGCCATTCGCGTGGCCATCGAGTCGCTGCCGCCGCTGCTGATGGCCGGGGCGCGATTCCTGCTCGCCGGCGGGCTGCTGTACGCCTTCATGCGGCTGCGCGGCGAGCCCGCGCCGGAGCGCCGGCACTGGGCGGCGACCGCGGTCGTGGGCATGCTGCTGCTGATGTTCGGCAATGGCGGGGTCACGCTGGCGGAGCGCACCGTGCCCACCGGCGTGGCGGCCCTGCTGGTGGCGATGGTGCCGATGTGGATGGTGCTGCTGGAGTGGCTGCGGCGCGGCGGCACCCGGCCCACCCTGCGGACCGCCATCGGCCTGGTGATCGGCTTCGCGGGGATGGTGCTGCTCATCGGCCCCGGCGCGGTGGCCGGCGGCGACCGGGTGGACCCGCTGGGCGCGGGGCTGCTGATGATCGGCTCGATCGCCTGGGCCGCCGGCTCCATCTACTCCCGGGGCGCGCCCCTGCCGAAGAGCCCGTTCCTGGCGACGGGGATGGAGATGCTGTGGGGCGGCGTGTGGCTGCTCATCGCCGGGACGCTGCGCGGCGAGTGGAGGACGGTGAATCCCTCGGCGTTTACGACGGAGTCGGTGCTGGCGTACCTCTACCTGGTGGTGTTCGGATCGCTGGTCGGCTTCACGGCGTACATCTGGCTGCTGGGGGTGAGCTCGCCGGCGCGGGTGAGCACCTATGCGTACGTGAACCCGGTGGTGGCCGTCTTCCTGGGCTGGGCCATCCTGGGCGAGCCGCTGACGCCGCGGGTGCTGGGCGCGGCCGCGGTGATCGTGGCGGCGGTGGCGGTGATCACCATGGGAAAGCGCGCGCAGCCGGCGCCGGTGCCCGCGGCGGAGAGCGCGAAGGCGGTCGGGGAACGGGCGCGGGAGGGACGGCGCAACGCGGCTTGACGCGCCCCCCGCACAGGCGAGACATTGCCGCCGCCGGGACGGGCCCGGCGGCGCGGGGGCCGTGAGAACGCAGCGGATTTGCCGTGATCGATACGTCCAGGCTGATGGTGAGCGTCTCCGGGGTGCGGGGACGGGTGGGGGAAGGGCTTACCCCGGAGGTGATCGCCACCTTTGCGGCGGCGTTCGGGGCGTACGTGCGGAGTCGCGGGCCGGGCAACACGGTTGTCCTGGGCCGCGACTCGCGCGTATCCGGCCCCATGTTCGCCCGCGCGGCCACGGCGGCGCTGCAGTCCGTGGGCTGCGACGTGGTGGACGTGGGGATCGCGCCGACGCCCACGGTGCAGCTGGCGGTGGAGGACCTGCGCGCGGCCGGCGGGCTGGCGGTGACGGCCAGCCACAACCCCATCGAGTGGAACGCGCTCAAGTTCATCGGTCCCAGCGGGATGTTCCTGGACGGCGCCGAGGGGGCGGAGATGCGCGCCTTCGTGGACCAGACGCCGCACGTCACCTGGGACCTGCTGGGCGGATGGCGGACGGACGAGGGCGCGGTGGAGCGCCACCTGGAGCGCATCCTGGCCATCCCCTTCCTGGACGTGGAGGCGATCCGGGCCAGGCGCTTTCACGTGGCGCTGGACTGCGTCCGCGGCGCCGGCGGAACGATCTTCCCGAAGCTGCTGGAGACCCTCGGCTGCTCCGTCGAAGCGATCAACCTGGAGACCGACGGCCGCTTTCCCCGCGAGCCGGAGCCGGTGGCGGAGAACCTGAAGGAGCTGGAGGCGCTGGTCCGCCGCACCGGCGCGGTGATCGGCCTGGCGACGGACCCGGACGTGGACCGGCTGTCGCTGGTCAGTGGCGAGGGGCGGGCGATCGGCGAGGACTACACGCTGGCGCTGGCCTCCACGCTCGTCCTGCGGCACCGGCCGGGCGCGGTGGTGACGAACCTCTCCACCAGCCGGCTGCTGGACGACGTGGCGGAGCGCGCGGGCGTTCCCCTGGTGCGCGCGCCGGTGGGAGAGATCAACGTGGCGCGGCGGATGCAAGCGGAGAACGCCACCATCGGCGGGGAAGGGAACGGCGGGGTGATCCTGCCGGACGTGCACCTGACCCGCGACGCGCCCGTGGCCGCCGCGCTGGTGCTGCAGCTGCTGGCGGAGACGGGCGAACCGCTCCAGTCGCTGGCGGACGGGATCGGCCGCTACGAGATCGTCAAGGAGAAGGTGGACCGGCCGTCGCAGCCGCTGGACGCCGTCTACGACGAGCTGGCGGCGCGCTTTCCCGAAGCGGACGCGGACCGGCAGGACGGGCTGCGGCTCTCCTGGCCGGCGGAGAAGAAGTGGGCGCACCTGCGGCCCTCGGGGACGGAGCCCATCGTCCGCGTGATCTGCGAGGCGCCCACGCGCGGCGAGGCCGCGGCGCTGGTGGAGACGCTGCGGGCGGCGCTGCCTCGGTAGGGAATAGGGAATAGGGGAATAGGGAATAGCCTGCAACTGCGAGGTTACAGGTTACAGGTTATGGGGACGGTGGCCGCTGCCGTCCGATGTGCAGTTCTCCCCTTTCTCCCGCGCAGCGGGGGAGAGGGGCCGGGGGAGAGGGGGCGCTCCGCGGACGGCCGGATGCCGGCTCCGGTGCAGTGAGCCGGACGTTCGTTCCCCGGGCACGGATCGCGCAGGAGCACGCCCATATCTTGCAGTCGCAGGCAGTTACCGAAGCCGAAGCTGACGGAAGTCCAGTCAACGCGGTCAAACTTCCACGCAGGACCGAGAGCCATGTGCGGAATCGTTGGATACATCGGTGAGCAGCCCGTCACCCCGCTGCTGATCCAGGGGCTCAAGCGCCTGGAGTACCGCGGCTACGACTCGGCGGGGATCGTCGTCTCCCGCAACGGGCACCTGGAGGTGCGCAAGGAGGCCGGGAAGATCGCCGACCTGGAGAAGGTGATCCGCGAAGACCCCGTGGACGGCTGGTACGGCATCGGCCACACGCGCTGGGCCACGCACGGCCCTCCGACGACGCGCAACGCGCACCCGCACCTGTCCGAGAAGGGCGACTTCGCGGTGGTGCACAACGGCATCATCGAGAACGCGGGAACGCTGCGGAAGCGGCTGCAGGAGCGCGGCCACGTCTTTGGCAGCGACACCGACACCGAGGTGCTGGTGCACCTGATCGAGGAGGTGTACAACAGCGCCGACGGCCGCGAGGGCGAGTCGCTGGAGCGGGCGGTGGAAAGCGCGCTGGCGCAGGTGGAGGGGACGTACGGCATCGCCGTGGTCAGCACCCGCGATCCCGGCAAGATCGTCGCGGCCCGCCTGGGAAGCCCGCTGCTGATCGGCGTGGGCGACAACGGCGAGACCTTCGTGGCCAGCGACGCGGCGGCGGTCATCGCCCACACGCGCGACGTCATCTACCTGGATGACGGCGACATGGCGACCATCACCAAGGACGGCTACACGGTCCACCGCCGCGGCCAGGGCCCGGTGAGCCGCCCCATCAACCGCGTGGACTGGGACCTGGGCGAGGTGGAGCGCGGCGGGTACCCGCACTTCATGCTCAAGGAGATCATGGAGCAGCCGGAGACGCTGCGCGAGACCATGCGCGGCCGGCTGCTGGAGGAGGAGGGCGGCGTGAAGCTGGGCGGCCTGACCGGGATGGACGCGGAGCTCCGCCAGGCGAAGCGCGTCGTCATCCTCGGCTGCGGCACCAGCTGGCACAGCGGGCTGATCGGCGAATACATGCTGGAGGACATCGCCCGCATTCCCACCGAGGTGGAGTACGCGTCGGAGTTCCGCTACCGCCGGCCGGTGGTGGAGCCGGACACGCTGGCCATCGCCATCTCGCAGTCCGGCGAGACGGCCGACACGCTGTGGGCCATGCGCGAGGCCAGGCAGCAGGGCGCCACCACGCTGGGGATCGTGAACGTGGTGGGATCGACCATCGCCCGCGAGACGGACGCGGGGGTGTACCTGCACGCGGGTCCGGAGATCGGGGTGGCGTCGACCAAGGCGTTCACGTCGCAGGTCGTCGTGCTGGCGATGATGACGGTGCACCTGGGGCGGCTGCGGGGCACGCTGACGGCGTCGCGGGGGCGCGAGATCGTGCGGGCGCTGCGGCAGCTGCCGGAGCAGGTGGCGGAGATCCTGAAGCAGGAGGCGGAGATCAAGAAGCTGGCGGAGCAGTACAAGGACTCCCGCAACTTCCTGTACCTGGGCCGCGGCTACAACTTCCCCGCGGCGCTGGAGGGGGCGCTGAAGCTCAAGGAGATCAGCTACATCCACGCGGAGGGGTACCCGGCCGCGGAGATGAAGCACGGCCCCATCGCGCTGATCGACGAGAACATGCCGGTGGTGGTGATCGCGCCGCGCGACAGCGTGTACGACAAGGTGCGCAGCAACATCGACGAGGTGAAGGCGCGCGGCGGCTGCATCATCGGCGTGGTGAGCCAGGACGACGCGGAGCTGGAGGACGTGGTGGAGCACGTGATCCGCATCCCCCGCACCCACGACGCGCTCACGCCGATCCTGGCGTCCATCCCGCTGCAGCTGCTGGCGTACCACATCGCCGTGCTGCGCGGCGCCAACGTGGACCAGCCGCGCAACCTGGCCAAGAGCGTGACGGTGGAGTGAGCGGACGGGCAGATTGATCCAGGGCGGGCTTGTTGCTAGCTTGATTGGGAAGCGATTTCCACCGCGAAATGGCGTACGCAGATGACGAAAGCCGAGTTCGTTGCTCGGGTCGCCCGGAAGGCGGGCCTCACACGGGCGGAAGCGGCACGCGCTCTGGACGCCATGGATGCCGTGCTATCTCTCGGGCCGGGTTTGTTGGTGGCGCACGCAGCGAAGGCGGCGATAGAGCGGGCGCGGCCGAACACACCAGTCCAGCAGGTTCGGGAACTTGCCGGGCGTGTATGGGAGAACGGTGAGGATGCGGAGGAGTTTCTTTCCACTCCGCACCCGCTGCTGGATGATCAGACACCGCTCGCTGCTGCGCAGACCCCTGAGGGCGCTGAGCGCGTACGCAAAATCCTCCTCGCGCTGGAGTACGGTCTACCGGTTTGATGATCGTCGCGTATCGCGTCTGTAAGGTCCGATACCCCGTGTTCGACGGTACGGGGGCAGAAATCGTGGGCGGCCGCTGGAACTCTCCGGGCCGCCCGCTGATTTATTGCGCTGACAGCTACGCGGGGTCACTGCTGGAGATCCTGGTCCACGCGAACGCACCGGTGGCGCTTCCCGGCGCACATCACTGCGCGCGGGCTTTCGTGGACGACGTTGCGATCGAGGTGCTGGAGGAGGCTGATCTTCCCGGGTGGGCGGACGAGGACGCCAGGATTTCTCGTGCGTTCGCAGATCGGTGGATCGACGAACAGCGGACGGCAATCTTGTCCGTCCCCGCGGCTACCGCGCGTCCCTACGGGCGCAACCTCCTACTGAACCCGCCCACCCGGACTACGTCCGTCTGCGGCTGGATGCGCCTGTGGCGGTCGTCTGGGACGCGCGCCTCTTCCGCGGACGTTGAGCAGTCAGTCGGCGGCGGATGCTGGCGCGCCTCGCGCTGACGCCCATGCTGGCGAGCATCCCTCTGCGTTGCTGGCGTACCACATCGCCGTGCTGCGCGGCGCCAACGTGGACCAGCCGCGCAACCCGGCCAAGAGCGTGACGGTGGAGTGAGCGGACGGGCAGATTGATCTCACCACTGTCCGGAGATAATGAAGTCGGCTACTCGGAAACAAACTCGGCTACTCGCGAAGACGCCGCCGCTCGGAAGAGGGGCGGCGTCTCGCGTTCGCAGGCCCTGGATGTTTGGTGCGCACTCACACGTTGCCGGGGCGGCGTGCTCGGTGCAGGACCCGGTCGGGACAAAAGTGGTCAACGTGGATAGGTCCCGAACCGGGGCTCGTGCTGTCGGCGAAAGGGATTACGCGACCGCGCTGGGCACCCCGGAAATGGCCCGTGCGACAGCGAACTGGTGAAAGGGGGGACGTCCGAAGCGAAAGGACTGGAGCACCGTTCCACGATGACGGAACTCGGAGTGGGTGGGTTGAAACAATCGTTTGCGGCAGTTATATTCGCGCTCCCTTTCCATCCCCCCTCCCGCGGTGGGGCTCTCCCGGCGCGAGTCCCGGTTCGTGGCCGCTTTTCCGCGGCCGCCGCGAAACCGCACGAGCAGGGAGGAAACGCCGACCGCCAACGCCCGCACCGCCGGCGAGCGGCAGGGGAGCAGGCGGCGCGAACCGCGTAGTGCGAGCACCTCGTTTACTGACGTTTCGCAGGGAATCCAAGCACAATCGAACGTGTGGCGGGCCCGGGCTCGCGCATCGACGAACGATGCGGCGGCGCCCGAATTACGCCGTACCCTCCAGCCGCCTCACCCCTGAGCCCGGCCTCGCAGCCGGCAACCCGGCCGTCCCGCGGCGGCCGCGCCGCCGCGTGAGGACCGGTCGTATCCACGCATCCCCGGTGTGTATGCCGTCCGCTGGACGAAGCCGCTCCGCTCTCCGAAACACCTGTCCCGAAAAGTACCGGCTGATGACCATCGACCTTGCACGCGCGCGGAACCTCTCTCCCGAACTGCTGCGGCAGCAGGCGGAGTACTGGCGGGAGGCGCTGGCGGACGCCCCGGAGCCGCTGGAGGTGCCGGCGGACCGCCCGCGCCCCGCGCAGCCGGACCACGCCGGGGCGTTCGTCCGGCTGGAGCTGGACGAGGAGGTGAGCGCGGGGCTCAGGGCGCTCGGCAGCCG
>DATAAG010000807.1:0-12997 GCA_036260235.1 Longimicrobium sp. | reverse complement strand
GTAAACAACTCAACTCCGTTGACTCCGCTGACTGCGTGTGAGGCCCAATCCGTTCAGCGGTGCGGCAGGAAGGGGATGGCGAGCGTGCCCTTGCAGTAGCCCACCAGCAGGTCGCCGTCCCAACCGCCGAACCAGCAGGTGAAGTGCCAGGGGTGCTCGGTATCGACGGTCCCCAGCTTCCGCACCTTCTCGTGCACCGTCTGCTCGCCGTTGATGCGGAAGTCGTAGTCCAGCTCGAAGGCCAGCTTGCTCCACACCCGCGCGCCCCACAGCTCGATCTGGAAGATGCGGCTCTTGAGCTCCTGCGCGCGCGTCGCATCCTTCGTCCGCGCCAGCTCCGCCCGCAGCCACGCCAGGCGCTTGTCGAAGTAGCGCTCCGGGCTGTAGATGCCCAGCACCGCCAGCACCTCCGCCGAGCTCCCCACGAAGTTGCTGGGCAGCCGCCGTGCGTAGGTGGCGGGATCCTCGATCTGCCAGACCCTGAGCTCCGGGTCGGCGGGATCCAGGTAGTCCTTCGCCCGCACCAGCGCGTCGCGGGGGCGGGGGAGCGCGCCCTCACCGCGGGGATAGATGGCCAGCTCGAAGGGGTTGATGACGAACATCATCTGGTCGTCGGACCCCACGATGTTGTTGCGGCTCTCGAAGGTGGGGCCGGGGAACGGGGGATTCCTCCCCTCCAGCGACAGCCGCGCGCCCTCGAACAGCTTCTGCCCCGCGGGATAGGGCTTTCCGTCGAAGCGCACCTCGCGGACGTTCACGCCCACGGTGACCGGGTCGTCCGGGCCGTGGTCGCGCACGCGAAGGCCGGAGGCGGGGTCCAGCTGCAGCCGGATGGTCTGGTCCAGCGGCGGCTCGGAGACCAGCGCCATGGTGTAGCCGCTGATGCCGCGCTCCTCGCCCGTGGGGTCCGGGTCGGTGGCCAGGCGCGCCATGAAGTATCCGCCAAAGTCCAGCTCCAGCAGCTGGGCGATGCGGCCGGGTCCTGCGGGTTGAGCGCTCATGGGGTGGGCCACTCGACGGGGACGACGAACTGGGGCAGCTGCCCCACCTGATAGATGCGGCGGACGTTGTTGGCCATGGCCTCGGCGCTTTCGCGCACGTACTCCAGCCGGCCCCGCGCCCACGACTCCGGCGCCTGCGGCACCAGCGCGGCGGCCAGCTCCCCGCCGCGCGCCTTCCTTCCACGCCCCGTCCCCGCCAGCTCGCCCAGCCGGGCGACCAGGTGGTCCATGCGGTCCAGGATGAAGTCCACGTCGTCCAGCTGCGCGGCGATCCGCTCGCGCTCCTCCGGCGTCAGGTGCGAGCCCGGGCGTCCGGGGACCGGGTGCCCGCCGAACGAGCGGGGGCGCGGCCAGATCACCTGCTCCTCCTCCGGCGTCAGGCGGAACGCGGGCCCCGCCGTCTCCGTGCCGTCCGCGTGGATGCGCAGGTGCACCAGCACCTCGGCGATGGGACGGATGACCATGGTCATGAACGGGCCGAACGCCACGTTCTGCAGCGCCTCCGTCAGGAAGGGCGGCCGCGTGCCCGGCGCGTAGTTGCGGTACAGCGAGGTGAGCACGTACAGCAGCGTCACGTAGGCGTAGTCGAACAGCTCCGACACGTCGCGCGTGTACGGCAGCCAGCTCCCGTCCGGCACCGGGTTCAGCCGCACCGGGAGCGCGGGGTGGAACCCCTTCGTCCGCATCTCCCCCAGCTCCTGGTTCACCCCCCAGAACCGCGCGAAGTGCGACTCGTACCCCGGCGGCGCGTCGATCCCCTCCCCCTCCTCGACGATCTGGTCGATGGCGCCGCCCGCGGAGACCGGATCGGTGATCTTGATGACGGAGATCTGGTACTCCACGGGGATGAACACCTGCCGGTCCGGCACCCCCTGGAAGTACTCGGGATGCAGCTGCAGCAGATCGTTGATCCGGCCGTACAGCTCGGGGATGGTGCCGGGGTGCACCGGGATGGAGTGCCCGGGCGCGTTCTTCGCGGCCACGGGGAGCGTGTGCAGGTGCGAGCGCGAGACCGGCAGATCCTCCGCGGCGGCCGTGACGCGCTTGCGCTTGCGGCCCGGGGCGGGGTCGGGCTCCGCGAAGCACCACGCCGGGTACATGTCCGTCCCCTGCACGTCCTTCCAGCCGGGGCTCTCCGCGCAGACGAAGCGCTGGATGGTCTCCTCGTTGAACCGCTCGAAGCGGAAGACGATGTCCAGCGGCGTGGGCCCGGGCTCCACCCCCTCCGCGTCCGCCGCGGCGCGTTCCGCCGCCGCGCGGTTCTCGCCCAGGAAGTAGCGGTTGCGCAGGGGGATGTTGTCGCGCGGAAAGAACGGGTCCTCGCCGATGGCGGCCAGGATGCCGTTGGCCAGCGCCAGGTGCTCCATCTCCTGCCGCGCCACCACCATGATGGTGGACCCCCAGCGGCGGATGGCCTCCAGCTGGGCCGGCGAGCAGGTGTCGTCCGGGAACTTCTTGAGGGTGAACGCCGCGAACAGGTATTGCAGCATGAGCTGGTGCTCCAGCTCGCACGCGTCCCACAGCTGCGCGCGCAGCAGGCGGCGGTCGTCGGGGACGAACGGGTGGGGATCGGTCATGGGCGGTGCCGGGCCGTGGTCGGGGAGAGCGGAAGCGAGCGGAGATCGAGGCGGCGGATGCGCGGGCGGCGGCTCCTTTCCAGGGGCGGGGACGGCGTCCGAACGAGGCGGCGGCGCGGACGGGAACCGCAACTTCTCGCGCCGGAGGACGGATGCGCAAGAGGCCCCTCGCCCCCCCGCCCGCACAACCGTTTCATGCCGGGAGAGCGGCGGTTTGACGCGACGGGCGCGAGGGCACGAAGAAGGGACGCAGAGGATCGGCTCCCCTGCGTCCCTGCCTTCCTTTTCTCCCCCGTCCGCGCGGGGCCGCAGGCCTCATACCGGATCCGGAAAAACAACATCGAAAGGTACAGAGGGACAGACAAAAGCCAGAGGAACAGAGAACCGATCTCTGTTCCTCTGGCTGTTCTCTGTCTCCTCTGTACCCGCTTCGTTTTCCGGATCTGGTATCAGCCGTGCGGCCGGAAGGGGATGGCGAGGGTGCCCTTGCAGTAGCCCACCAGCAGGTCCCCGTCCCAGCCGCCGAACCAGCAGGTGAAGTGCCAGGGGTGCGCCGTGTCCACCTCGCCCAGCTCGCGCACCCGCGGGTGCGCCGTCTGCTCCCCGTTGGTGCGGAATCCGTAGCTCAGCAGGTAGGCGTAGGCGTCCGCCATCCGCGCGCCCCAGAGCTCGAGCTGGTAGATGCGGCTCCGCAGCTCCTGCGCCTCGAGCGACTCGGGATCCTCCTGCCGCTGCAGCTCCGCGTCCAGCCACACCCGGCGGCGGTCGAAGTAGCGCACCGGGTCGTACACCTGGAGCAGGTCCAGCGCCTCGGTGGAGGTCTGGATCCACGAGGTGGGGAGCCGCCGCGCGTAGGTGCTGGGGTCCTCGATCTCCCACACCCGCACGCCGGGCCGGCCGGGGTCCAGCTCGTCCCTTGCCCGCAGCAGCGCCTCGCCGCGGCCCGGCAGCGCCCCCTCGCCCGCAGGGTAGACCGCCAGGTCGAAGGGGTTGATGATGAACATCATGGTGTCGTCGGACCCCACGATGTTGTTGCGGCTCTCGAAGGTGGGGCCGGGGAACGGCGGGTTGGCGCCCTCCAGCGACACCCGCGCGCCCCCCAGCAGCGCCTGCCCCGCGGGGTAGCGCGCGCCGTCGAAGCGCACCTCGCGCACCGTCACCCCCACCCGGATCCCCAGCTCCGGGCCCGGGGCGCGCACCCGCACCCCGGAGGCGGGGTCCAGCTGCAGCCGGATGCTCTGGTCCAGCGGCGGCTCCGAGGCCAGCGCCATGGTGTACCCGCTGATGCCGCGCCGGTCGTTCGTGGGGTCGGGGTCGGTGGCCAGCCGCGCCATGAAGTACCCGCCGAAGTCCAGCTCCAGGATCGTGGCGATGCCGCCCGGACGGGTGACGGAGGATTCGCTCATCGCGCGGGCCACTCCACCTGGACGGTGAACTGGGGAAGCTGCCCCACCTAGTACAGGCGCCGGACGTTGTTCGCCATGGCCTCCGTGCTCTCACGCACGTATTCCAGCCGCTCCCGCGCCCACTCCAGCGGGGCCTGCGGCACCAGCGCGCCGCGCAGCCCCGCCAGGCCGGCGCTCTCGCCGCCGCCGGCCAGCTCGCCCACCCGTGCGCACAGCCGGTCCATCCGCGCCAGGATGAAGTCGATGTCGTCCAGCCGCGCGGCCAGGCGGTCGCGCTCCTCCGGCGAGGGGTTCCCGTGCGGCGGGCCGGGAACGGGCTCCGCGCCGGGCGCCACCTGGCAGGGCGGGTACGGGCGCGGCCAGATCATCCGCTCCTCCTCGGGCGGCAGCCGGAACACGGGGCCGGCCGTCTCCCTGCCGTCCGGGTGGGTGCGCAGGTGCACCAGCACCTCGCAGACGGGACGGATCACCATGGTCATGAACGGGCCGAAGGCCACGTTCTGCAGCGCCTGCGTCGGGTACGGCGGCCGCGCGCGGTCCTGGTAGTTGCGGTACAGCGAGGTGAGCACGTACAGCAGCGTCACGTACGCGTAGTCCAGCAGCTCCGACACTGCGCGGGTGTAGGGGCGCCAGCCGTCGTCCGGCACCGGGTTCTCGCGGACGGGGAGCGCCGGCTGGAACCCCTGCCGCTCCATGTGCGCCAGCTCCCGGTGCACCCGCCAGAACCGCGCGAAGTGCGACGGGTATCCCGGCGGCGCGTCGATCCCCTCCCCCTCCTCGACGATCTGGTCGATGGCGGCGCCGGCGGAGAGGGGGTCGGTGATCTTGATGACGGAAAGCTGGTACTCCACGGGGACGAACACCTGCCGGTCCGGCACGCCCCGGAACCACTCCGGGTGCGCCTGCAGCAGGCCATTGACGTGCCCGTACAGCTCGGGGATGGTGCCGGGGTGCACCGGCACCTCGCCCGGCGCCCCCCTGGCGGCCCCCGAAAGGGCGTCCACGTGCGACCGCGACAGCGGCAGCCCGGCCCCGCCCAGCCCGGACCCGGGGTCCGGCCCGGCGAAGCACCACGAGGGGTACATGTCCGTGCCCACCACGTCCTTCCACGCCGGGCTCTCGGCGCAGACGAACCGCCGGATCGCCGCCGGGGTGAACTTCTCCCACAGGAACGGGATGTCCAGCGGCGCGGGCGCGTCCGGCGCCTCGGCGGCCTCGGCCCTCGCCCGGTTCCCGCCCAGGTAGTACCAGGACTGGACGGGGATGTTGTCGCGCGCGAAGAAGGGATCCTCGCCAATGGCGGAGAGCATGCCGTTGGCCAGCGCCAGGTGCTCCATCTCCTGCCGCGCGACCACCATGATGGTCGACGTCCAGCGGCGGACCGCCTCCAGCTGCGCCGGCGTGCAGGTCTCGTCGGGGAACTTCTTGAGCGTGAACGCCGCGAACAGGTACTGCAGCATGAGCTGGTGCTCCAGCTCGCACGCGTCCCACAGCAGCGCGCGCACCCTGGCGCGGTCGGGGTCGGGCGGTGGCGGGGCCTGGGCCATGGAGGTGCCGGGTCCGGGCGGTCGTGGAAGCGGTGGACCCCGCCGGGAGAGAGGGGGCCGGCCCGCGCGGCGCCTCCCCGTGAGCGCGGGCCCCGGCGCGAAGGAGGCTACAAAGCGGCCCGAACGTCCCGGCGGTACAGCGCAAGATGGGCGGGCAGCCCTGCGCGCGCAACGGTTTCCGCCCCGGCGGGGCGGGCCTCCCCGCGCGAGAATCCGGCGGATGGCGGATGGAACGCCGCGCCACGGGTCCGCCGAAGAGCCGGGAGGGAAGGCTCTCCGGGCGCGCGCGGTCCGGCGCCGTGCCGCCGCTTTTGCGTCCCTACACGCCGGCCAGCTCCACGCGGTTGCGGCCGTGCTGCTTGGCGCGGTAGAGCGAGTCGTCCGCGCGGCGGGAGAGGGCGGCGAAGTCGTCGTCCCCGGCGCGCTCGGCCACGCCCACGCTCACCGTCACCCGCAACGCGGGGTCCACGTCGCTCCAGTCCAGGCGCTCCACCGCCACGCGCAGCCGCTCGGCGATCTCCATCGCCCGCTGCGCGTCGGCGCGGGGGAGGACGACGATGAACTCCTCGCCCCCCGTGCGGCCGATGCTGTGGTCGTGGCGCAGCGAGTCGCGGCAGGCCTGCGCCACCCGCCGCAGCACCTGGTCGCCCACGTCGTGGCCGAAGGTGTCGTTGATGCGCTTGAAGTGGTCCACGTCCAGCGCCAGCAGGCTGAACGGCTCGCGGGTGCGGCGCGCGTCGCCCAGCCGCGCCTGGGCCACGGAAAGGAGGTGCCGGCGGTTGGGAAGGCGGGTGAGCTCGTCCGTCATCGCCAGAGTGCGCATCTGCCGCGCGTGGGAGAGGTGCCGCGCCATCAGCACGCCCAGGATCACCATGATCACCACGCTCAGCCCGATGATCACCCACTGCAGCCGGCGGATGCGCGTCACGGCGGCCAGGCGCTCGCCGTTCAGCCGGTTCTCCAGCGCCAGGGCGCGGTTCTCCGCCTCCTTGCGCTCCGTGTCGAACTGCACGCGCAGCCGCGAAGTGTGCTCCTCCTTGAGCTGCTCCGCCAGCGCCTGCTGCAGCCGCAGCTGGGTGCCGCGCGCCTCGTAGGCGGCCCGCCAGTCGCCGGCGGCGGCGTACGCCAGCGCCCGCTCGTCGTGCAGCCGTTCCAGGAACCGCGTGTTGCGCGTGGAGTCGAAGTGCACCCGCGCCGCCTCCAGGTCCGCCAGCGCCTCCGCGGGGCGGTCCAGCGCGCGCAGGGCCGTGCCGCGCGACAGGAGGCTGCGCGCCTGCCCGTCCGCGTCGTCCGTGCGCCGGTAGAAGGCGAGCGCGGCGTCCAGCCAGCGCAGCGCCTCCGCCGGCCGCCCGGCCCTGGTGAGCGCGATCCCCATGGAGCGCTCCACCACGGCGATCTCCGCGCTGTCGCCGCGCTGCCGTTCGATGGCGAGCGAGCGGCGGTAGTAGTCCAGCGCGGCGGCGGGGTCGCCCTTGTTCTCCAGCGTGGTGCCCAGGTTGAAGTACGCCGTGGAGACCTCCGCCGGGTTTCCCGCGGCCTGGTGGGCGGCCAGCAGCTGGCGGTAGTACTCGATCGCCTTGTCGTACTCGCCCACGCGGCGGTCCGCGTACAGGTTGGCGATGTCGTTCAGCGTGTGGCGCTGCCGGTCCTCGTTGCCCAGGCGCACGTACAGGTCGTGCGACTCGGTCAGGTCCGCCAGCGCGACGCCCATCTCGCCGCGGTAGTAGCGCATCTCGCCGCGCAGCATCAGCCCGTCCGCCAGCAGCCGCGGGTCGCCCAGCCGCCGCCCCTCTGCCACGCCGTGCTCGTACTCCGCGGTCGCCTCGTTCATGCGGCCCAGGCTCTCGTATCCATAGCCGCGGCACAGGCGCAGGTCCGCGGCGGCGCGGGCGTCGCCGGCCCGCACCGCCTCGTCCACGCCGCGCTGGGCGAGCGCGACCAGCGAATCGGGGTCGATGACGCCGGCGTTGATCCAGCACCGCAGCCCCAGCGCCTTCATCCGCAGCGCGCGGTCGGCGGCGGGCCCCTGCAGCAGGGCCAGGGCGCGCTCCACCAGCGGCAGCGCGGCCGCCTCGTCGTCCTGCGCATGCAGCCGCTCCGCCTGCGCCAGCAGGGCGCGCGGGTCCTCCGCCCCCTGGCCGCGCAACGGGCCGCCGGGGAGGAGAAGGAGGATGAGGAGAAGGAGGAGGACGCGGATTCTCATGGCGCGCGGGCAGGAGCGCTCGGCCGGACAGCCGCCGACGACCGAAAAGATTGCGGCAGCGCGCGAGATTGGGAAGCTTTGCGGATGCGCTGCGGTCGGCCGTCGTGCTGTCCGCCTCGATCACCTCCGCTCCCGCGACCAGCGACTGAAGTCGCCGCAACGACTACACGCTGTCCGCCTTCGCGGACAAAGAGGGAGTCGTGCCCTTACGGACCGGATCAGGCATCGTGCGGTCCGCCTCCAGGAGCGATGCCGGTTGCGGATCGGATCAGGCATCGTGCAGTCCGCCTCCAGGAGCGATGCCGGTTGTGGATCGGATCAGGCATCGTGCAGTCCGCCTCCAGGAGCGAATGAATTCGCCGCTGGAACGTCGCAAAGTCCGCCTGCGCGGACTGTGCGTGGGCAAGGGCGGTGCGCGTAGCTGGCTTCTGGATCGGGCGAGTAGATTCCCCGGAATGACGGTTTGCGCGTTCGATGACGGTTTCTCCCCTCTCCCTACCGCAGTTTGTGGGAGAGGGGCCGGGGGTGAGGGCCCAGTCCGCGCAGGCGGACTTTGCGAATTTCCAGCGGCGACTTCAGTCGCTCCGGCGCGGGCGCGGCGATTCCCGGTTTAGATTCGCAAGGGGCATCATTCGCTCCAACGGCAGGCGCGGCCCCGCAAATCCTCGCACTCACGCACTCACGCACTCACGCACTCACGCACTCCCAGGAGCCACATCCCATGCCCTCCCCCCTCTCCGGCAAGGTGGTGCTGATCACGGGTCCGGCGCGCGGCATCGGCGCGGAGACGGCGCGGCGGCTGGCGGGCCGCGGCGCGCGGGTGTCGCTGGTGGGGCTGGAGCCGGAGCGCCTGGCCGCGCTGGCCGGCGAGCTGGGCGCGGGGCACGTCTGGCACCCGGCGGACGTCACCGACCAGGCGGCGCTGGACCGCGCCGTCTCCGCCACCGTGGAGGCGCTGGGCGGCATCGACGCCGTCTTCGCCAACGCGGGGATCGCGTGCAACGGCACCGTCGCCATCAGCCCGGTGGAGGCCCTGGTGCGCACCATCGAGGTGAACCTGATCGGCACCGTGCGCACCGTCAGCGCCACCCTGCCGCACGTCGCCGCCCGCCGCGGCTACTACCTGCTGATGGCCTCCGCCTCCGCGCTGGCGCCCCTCCCCGCCATGGCGCCGTACAGCGCCTCCAAGATCGCCGTCGAGCGGTTCGGCGACACGCTGCGGCTGGAGGTGGCGCACAGGGGCGTGCAGGTGGGCATCGCGTACCCCTCGTGGATCGACACGGACATGGTGCGCTCCACGCAGCAGGACCTGAAGTCGTTCAGCCGGACGCTGGCGCGCCTTCCCGGGCCGCTGGGCAAGATCACCTCGCTGGAGGAGTGCGCGGCCGCCATGGTGGACGCCATGGAGCGGCGCCGGCGCAGGGTCTTCGTGCCCAGGTCGCTCTCCCGCTTCGCCGCCATCCGCCAGCTCTTCACCAGCCCGCTGGGCGAGCGCCCCACGCTGCGCAGCGCGGAGCGGATGGTGCCGCGGCTGGAGGCGGAGGTGCAGGCGCTCGGCCGCTCCTTCGGCGCGCACACGGTGGGGTGCGGGCTGGAGGGGGACGCGCCGCGGAGCTGAGCCGGGCCAGGGGAACGCCGCGCCTCGGCCGCGATGGTCAGCAGCAGGTCCGCGTGTCGAAGCAGTTCCGGATCCCCGACGCGACGCCCCGCGGGAAAGACAGTCGCTGAAGGACGTGGAGCCAGCGGCGGCCTCGGCCGTGCCGCGCGCGCGCTCGCCGGACTCGGCCACGTCGAACGGCTCGACGACACGCGCTTCGACGTCCAGCGTCAGCTTTCTCATCGCGTGCTCCGGAGCCGGCGGGAGAGGGGGATGGCGAAGGCGGCCATCGCCGGCCATATTCACGTATCCGGCCACAATCCGCGAGATTCGGAGCACCCTCTGCGGCGCGGGCCGGAACGCTGCCCATCCTTTTCCCCTTCCCCTGGAGCGCGCCGATGAAGAAGATCACGCTGGACCTGGAGCACCTGCGCGTCGACAGCTTCGCGACCGCGGACGCCAGCGACGCCCGCGGCACGGTGCACGGCCACTACAGCCAGGTGGGCACCTGCGACGCGCGCGCGGGCACCTGCCAGTACGGAGGCACCTGCGGCGCCGGCTGCGGCACCCGCAAGTGCACCGGCACCTACTGCGTGTAGGCGCCGCTTCCTCATCCCCCGGACACTGGAGAACGCCGATGAAGAAGATCAGGCTGGACCCCGAGCACCTGCGCGTCGACAGCTTCGCGACCGGGGCGGACGACGCGGGTGGCGGCACCGTGGACGGCCACTGGAGCCAGCCGGGCACCTGCGACGGGCGCGTGGCCACCTGCCAGGCGGGCGGCACCTGCGGCCCCGACTGCTACACCCGCAACTGCAGCGGCCCCTACTGCCTGTAGACGGCCGACAGCATTTTCAGGCAGGGACGCAGAGACGGAAAGAGAGGGCGCAGAGGGCTTCGAGACCCCCTGCGCCCTCTCCTTCTTCCTCCCGCATCCTCCGCGTGAAAGACTCCCGTAGCAGAGTCGACATCCCGTCCTCTGCTGACTCTGCTGACTCCGCTGACGCTGTTTGAGAGTGTTTTAAAGAATCGCACGTGCGGATGTGACTTCCTGAGGGAGGCACCGCGCTGTGCCGTCTGTTATCACGGGCCCAGGGTGCCGACCGAAGGATCTACCGTACCCAGTTGCGGGGCTGGCCCCGAGGCACCGATCAAGCCCCGCGGCTGTGCCGGCTAGATCCTTCGGTCGGGCGCAAGCGGTTGAGTAACCTCAGGTTCCGGATGTGCGCTCCCTCAGGAAATCAACGCTCGGTTGTCCGCAAGACCAATTCTCAAACACCCTCTGAGGCGTTTCCGGCAGATCAGTCGCGGCCGGCGTGCAGCACGCGCCAGATGCGGCCGCCGCGGTCGTCGGTGACGTACAGCGAGCCGTCCGGCCCCTGCGCCAGCCCCACGGGACGATGGTCCGCGTCCGCCGGCAGGTTCACCGCGTCCGGCCCGATGAAGCCGTCGATGAAGACCTGAATGCGCCCCGGCTTTCCGTCGATGAAGGGGACGAACACCACGTTGAACCCCTCCTCGCGGATGGAGCCCGGACGGTTGTGGCCGCCGTGGAAGGCCACGAACGCCCCCCCGCGGAACTTCTCGGGAAAGTGGGTGCCGGCGTAGAACAGCAGCCCGTTGGGCGCCCAGTGGGCGGGGAAGAAGAGGATGGGCCGCTCGGCCGAAGCGCACCGCCCCACGATGGTGCCGTTGCCGCCGTACTCGGGCCCCAGCACCTTTCGCCGCTGCCGCGGGTCGTGATAGCAGTACGGCCAGCCGTAGTCCGCGCCCGGGCGGATGCGGAAGAACTCCTCGGAGGGCATCTCCGCCTGGTCCTGGCGGCTGAAGAGCGCCGGCCAGTACAGGTTCAGGTTGTCGCGCCCGTGCTGTACGCCGTACAGCATGCCGTCCGCCGCCCGGAACGCCAGCGCCACCATGTTCCGGGTGCCCGTGGCGTACCGCGCGGCGGTGTTGTGCACCTGCCCCACGGTGTTCGCGTCGTAGCGCCAGACGCCGGAGCGGGTGGGCAGCTCCGGGCAGGGATCCACGCCCGGCGAGCCCGGCTGCCGGTTGGCCTGCTGGCACACGTCGGAGGCGGAGCCCAGGTTCACGAACAGGCTGCCGCCTGCCACCACGATGGTCTTGGTGCCGTGGTCCCCCGTCCCCGGCATCCCGGAGACGATGATCTCCGGCCCCCCCACCGGCGTCAGGCTGCCGTTCATCAGGTACCGCTCCACGCGGTCGTTCCGCGCGAAGTACAGGTACGGGTGCGCGTAGGCGATGCCGTGCCCCCCGCCGGTGCCGAACCGGGCCGTCTGGTCCGCCCGCAGGTTCCCGTCCGTGTCGCGCAGGGCCAGCACGCCGCCGCCGCTCCCCTGCACCGCCACGAACACGTCGCCGTTGGGGGCCACGGCGACGTGGCGGGCCCGCGCGGGCGTGCCGTCCAGGTACGTGGCGTCGTGCACCACCAGCGCGCAGAACCCCGGCCACAGGGTAAGGCCGCCGTTGTCCGCGTCGCACAGGGCGCGGATGCGGTCGCCGTGGGAAAGCGCCGCCGCGTCATTGGGCCCGGCGACCTCCGCCGGCCGGTCGCAGGCGGCGGTGGCGGCCAGGAGCAGCGCCGCGAGTATGGGGCGAAGGTGCATGGCTCCCTCCAGGGATGTACCTGCCGCGGGTGGTGCCCGCAGCCGCTTCAAGTCGCGGGCCCGCGGGCAGACCCGGGCTTCCCGCGCAATTTTGCCGGAACGGCGGCGGCCCGCTGTCGCGCCGCGCGACAAAGGCTGCGCGCGGCGTCGCGCCGCAGGCCAGCGTAGCGCCCACACCGGCGAGACCCGGTCCGGCAGAACACCTCCCTGCGGGAGCGCCCGCGCCGAACCCCGGGACCAGACGGAAAGGTCCGGTGCGAGCCGCCGTGCCCCCTCCGGGCTCGCCTTACTCGCCACCTCTCCAATAACCCTTCGGGGAGGTTGATGGACGACGAGATTCGTACGAGACACCTTCGTCCCACAGGGCAGGCGCAGGCGTCGAGGACGCAGGATGACGGCTCGGCAGGATCGGTATGAGGCAGGACTCCTGGACCGCGCTGCACCATTGTGCCCGGTGAGCCGCCGGAGCATCTTGCACCCTATCCCCCTCTCTTCCCCTCTTCCCCCCCTCCGGAGGTGCTCCATGTCGGCCAGGATCGAGGATCTTACTCCCGAATTCCAGGAGAAGGCCAACCAGCTGCTCGCCACCTGCCGCGCGCGCGGCGTGGAGATGCGGCCGGTCTTTACCGTGCGCACGCCGTTCGAGCAGGCAAAGCTGTGGCGGCAGTCGCGAACGGGGGAGCAGGTGCGCGCCAAGGTCGCGGAGTTCCGCCAGAAAGGCGCGCCGTTCCTGGCGTTCTGCATCGAGGACGTGGGGCCGTCGAGCGGGCCCAAGGTCACCAACGCGCCGCCGGGGCTCTCGTGGCACCAGTTCGGCGAGTCCATGGACTGCGTGTGGATCGTGAACGGCAAGGAAGTCTGGGACACGCAGAAGAAGATCGGCGGCGTGAACGGCTTTCAGGTGTACGCCGAGGAGGCGAAGAAGATGGGGCTGAACGCCGGGCTGTTCTGGACGAGCTTCCAGGACCCGCCCCACGTGCAGCTGCGGGCGGCCAGCAGTCCCGCGAAGGTGTTCACGCTGCCGCAGATCGACCAGATC
>DATAAG010000806.1:0-8658 GCA_036260235.1 Longimicrobium sp. | reverse complement strand
CGCGCGGTCCATATCCGCACGACAAAAACGCCCCGCCGCGTGGATGCGGCGAGGCGCCAGGGGAAGTGGTCGCTATAGGATTCGAACCTATGACCTCTCGCGTGTGAAGCGAGCGCTCTGGACCAGCTGAGCTAAGCGACCGTATCGCGGGCCGGAGGGTATCCGCGCCCGCGCCGGAGAGTGGGCTGCTTCCTGCGGGGACCTGACCCTTTGCCCTCCAGAACCTTTCAATACCCCGTACGGGAATCGAACCCGTGTTTTAGCCTTGAGAGGGCTATGTCCTAGGCCACTAGACGAACGGGGCGCGACCGGCAACGAGCCTGTAAATCTATCGCCCGGGCGGCTTTCCGTCAACCCTGCGGGGGAGCGGAGCCGGCCGGGCGATCCTGCCGAGAGGCGCCGCCCGGATTCGAACCGGGGGTCGAGGATTTGCAGTCCTCTGCCTTACCACTTGGCCACGGCGCCGTGCGCGGCGCGGGCCGTGACGGACCCGCAAACGCCCGGCGAATGTATCTGTAGCACGGCTTCCCGTCAAGCCCGCACTCCATTTGTTCCCGTGCCGCGCCGGTTTGACAGCGCACCCCGCGCGCGCTACCGTCAGCCGCCGCACGCACGGTTGCCGCCCCCTCCGATCCACCGAACTCACGCGGATGAAGCTGTCGTCCTGGGCCCCCCGCGCCCTGCTCGCATCCCTGGCCGCGGCCGCCCCCGCGCGCGCACCGGCGCAGGAGGCGGAGGCGTGGGTGCTTCCCCGCGGGCTGCTGGAGGTGAGCGCCACCGGCCTGTACACGCGCTACGACCAGCGGCTGGACGGCGTGCCCCTGGGCTCCGAGCTGGCGTTCCAGTACCAGTCGATCACCGAACGGCTGCTCGGCAACCAGGCGGAGACGGTGCGCTCCGGGCTCGCGGACCTGTTCGCCACCATCTCCGATCCCGAAGCCGGCGAGGTGCCGGATTCCGTCACCGCCGGCAGGCCCTCGTTCCGCCTGTCGGCGGACCTGCGCCACGCGCCGTTCACGGTGCGCTACGGGCTCAGCGACCGCCTGACCGTCTTCGCGACCGTGCCCATTGAGCGGAGCGGGACGGTGGTGTTCGGGCCGTACCTGGCCGGCGGCACGCTCGGGGTGAACACGGCGGCCGCCGCCAACCGCGCGAAGCTGGAGCGCCTGGACCCGCGCTTCGGCGCGCTGGGGGGCGGGCTGCTCCTGCCCACCCGCGACTCGCCGGAGGGGCGCGAGCTGCAGAGCCGGCTGCGCGCCATCAACCCGGCGGACACGCTGGTGCTCCCCCTCACCCCGGTGACCTTTGCGGAACTCCTGGAGCAGGAGCAGCTCGCCGCGCGGCTCACGGACGAGGAGATCGCCGCGCTGGGGCTGAACTCCACCCGCCGCCCGTACCACCTGGGCGACGTGCAGCTGGGCGCGCGGTTCCTGCTCATCCCCGGACCGGCGGGATGGCCGTTCCCCGACAGCGTGGCGCGGCGCTCCGTGCGCACCGTGGTGGGCGCCCGCCTGCGGCTGCCCACCGGCAGCGGCGACACGCGCTTCGCCACCGAGGTGCCGCCGCTGGGCGGCCACTTCGGCGTGGGGGTGGACGTGCTGAACGACGTCTTCCTGACGCAGCGGTGGTACGCCAACGTTGCCGCGAGCGCCGACTTCCTCCTTCCGGCGGACGTGGTGCGCCAGGCGTACGGCCCGGAGCGGTCCTTCCCGGGCGATTCCGCCTTCGTGACGGTGCAGCGCGCGCCGGGGCCGCGCGTCGCCTTCTCGGTGACGCCGCGCTGGCGGCTGACGGACGAGATCTCGTTCAACGGCGAGTACGCCATGCTGGCGCAGTGGCGCACCCGCTACACCGGTCCGGACAGCGTGCTGCCGCTGCCGACGGAATGGCGGACCGGCGGCTCCATGCACGGGCTGGGGATCGGGATGCGCTACTCGTCGCTGCAGGCGTTCGCCCGCGGCCGGGCGAGGGTTCCGTTCGAGGTGTCGGTGGGGGTGACGCAGGCCGTGCTGGGCAACCTGCAGGCGCCGGACGCGGGGACGGTGCGCATCACGGGCCGCATCTTCGTGGACCCGCGGCGCTTCACCGCGCTGCTCCCGCGCGCGGACTCCGCCCCCCCGCCGCCGGCGCCCGGAGATTCGGCGCGCGCGGACACGGCCGCCGCCGACACCGTCCCGGCGCAGGCGCCCCCGCGCCCGCGCCCCGTCGTCCAGCCGCCCGGGCGCGACGAGCCGCCGCCGTCCGCGCCGGCGAATCCGCCGCCCGCGAATCCGCCCGGATCGCAGCGGCCCGTCGTCCAGCCCCCGCGCCCGGACGACCCCGCGCCGGCACCGCCGCCGCCTCCTCCGCCCGCACCCACGCAGCGGCCTCCCGGGTGAACGGCAGAGCCCCTCTCCGGATCGGCGGGAGAGGGGCTCTCGCGTGACAGCGATCAAAATCGCCGCATCGCCGCAACAACCACACACTGTCCGCCTTCCCGGACACCCCCTCCATCACTCCATCACTCCATCACTCCATCACTCCATCACCCCACCCCCACCCCCCGCTCCAGCAGCTCCCGCGCGTGCTCCAGCGACACCGCGCTCTCCGGGTCGCCGCCCAGCATCCGGGCGATCTCGTGCACGCGGTCGTCCGCCTCCAGCGGCAGCACTTCGGTGGTGGTGCGGCCGTCGCGCTCGCCCTTGCGCACCAGCAGGTGCACGTGCGCCCGGCTGGCGATCTGCGGCAGGTGGGTGATGGCGAACACCTGGTGGCTGCCGGCCACGTCGCGCAGCTTGTCGCCCACCTGCAGCGCCACCCGCCCCCCGATCCCCGCGTCCACCTCGTCGAACACCAGCGTGGGGACGGAGTCCAGCCGCGCCAGGATGGTCTTGAGCGCGAGCATGATGCGGCTCATCTCGCCCCCGGAGGCCACGTGCGAGAGCGGCCGCGGCTCGAACCCGCGGTTCAGCGAGACGCGGAACTCCACCTCCTCCGCGCCCAGCGGCCCCGGCTCCGCCAGCGGGATCCGCTCCGCGCGAAAGACGCCGCCCGCGCTCATCCCCAGCTCCGGCAGCACCGCCGTCACCTCGCCGGAAAGCCGCTCCATCGCCGCCACGCGCGAGGCGGTCAGCTCCGCGGCGGCGGCCGTCAGCTCCGCCTCCGCCTCCGCGAGCTTCTTCCGCAGCCCGCCCAGCTCCCACTCCGCGTTGTCCACCAGGTCCAGCTCCCCCCGGGCGCGCCGGCCCACCTCCAGCACCTCCTCCAGCGTCTGCCCGTACTTGCTCTTCAGGCGAAAGAGCAGGTCCTGGCGGCGGCGGATGTCGTCCAGGCGCCGCGGGTCGTGCTCCACGGTGGCCGCGTAGCGCTCCATCCGCTCGCCCAGCTCCTGCAGCGAGTAGTACGCGTTCTCGTACAGCTCGCGCACCTCGCCCTGCGCGGGGTCGATGCGGACCAGCTGGTCGATCTGCCGGCGCAGCGACCCCACCTCGCTCAGCAGCGCGCGCTCCGACCCGCTCACCGCGTCCGCCAGCCCGCCGGAAAGGGCCTGCAGCTCCTCGCTGTGGCTCAGCCGCCGCGCCTCGTCCTCCAGTTCCTCCTCCTCGCCCGGGCGCAGCGCGGCGGCCTCGATCTCCTCCGCCTGAAAGCGCAGGAAGTCCGCCCGCTGCGCCGCCTCGCGCCGGCGCGCCTCCAGCCCCGCGATCTCCCGCCGCAGCGCCAGGGCGGCCCCGTACGCCTCGCGCACGCGCGCCAGCGGCGCCGCGCTGGCCGCGTAGGCGTCCAGGATGGCCCGCTGCTCGTCGCGCCGCAGCAGCGTCTGGTGCTCGTGCTGGCCGTGCAGGTCCACCAGCGCGCGCCCCAGCTCCCCCAGCACCGCCGCCGTGGTGGGCGAGCCGTTGACCCACGCGCGGTTGCGCCCCTCGACGGCGACCTCGCGTTTGAGGACCAGCAGCCCGTCCTCGTCCGGCTCGATCCCCCGCTCGTCCAGGATGGCCGCCACGTCCCCGCGCCCCGCCACGTCGAAGACGCCCTCCACCGAGGCGCGGTCCTCGCCCGCGCGCACCACGTCCGCGGAGGCGCGCTCGCCCAGCAGCAGCGACAGCGCGCCCACGATGATGGACTTGCCCGCGCCCGTCTCGCCGGTCAGGACGTTGAGCCCCGGGCCCAGGCGAACGGTGAGCCGATCGATCAGCGCGAAGTTGCGGATCCGCAGCTCGGAAAGCATGCGCGAAGATAACCCGAAAGGTGGACGCCGTTCAAGGGTGTCGATGCGAAGCCGCCGGCGAGGAGGGTGGCGCAGCCGGAACGGAGAGGCGGTGCCCGTGGATCGAATCGAGCAACCGTGCGGTCCACCTCCAGGAGCGAATGAGTTCGCCGCTGGAAATTCGCAAAGTCCGCCTTCGCGGACTCGCGCCCGCGGTGTCCGTTCACGATCCCCGGATGGCGCGCGATGGCCGGCGTCGCGCACAACCCGCGCAGGCGGGTTTCGTGACCTTCCAGCCGCGGTTTCAACCGCCCGATGCGAGACCGGCCCCGCGTCGTCTACCAAACGACGTGGCTGGTGGGACAGCGCCGCCCTACAGCAGGAACCGCGTCGCCAGCCCCAGCAGCAGGAAGAACCCGCACATGTCGGTGAACGCGGTGACGAAGATGGACGACGCCACGGCCGGGTCCACCCGCAGCCGCTCCAGCACGATCGGCACGAAGGCGCCGGCGAAGCTCCCCACCGTCAGGTTCATCCACATCGCCAGCATCACCACCATCCCCACCCGCGGCTCCCCCTCCAGCATCGCCGCGAAGAGCGAGACGATCAGCCCGATCACCAGGCCGTTCCCCAGCCCCACCATCAGCTCCTTGCGCACCACCTCCCAGCGCTGGCCCGTGGTCTCGCGCGAAAGGGAGAGGCGGCGGATGGTGACCGCCAGCGCCTGCGTGCCGCTGTTGCCGCCCAGCCCGCCCACGATCGGCATCAGCACCGCCAGGTAGGTGAGCTGCGCGATGGTGGGCTCGAACAGGCGCACCACCGTGGCGCCCGCCGCCGCCGTCCCCAGGTTCACCAGCAGCCAGGGAAGCCGCGAGCGCACCGCGTCCTTCCACCCGCCCTTCAGCTCCTCCTCCGCCGACACGCCGCCGAACTTCAGGATGTCTTCCGTGGTCTCCGCCTCGATGACGTCGATCACGTCGTCGAAGGTCACGCCCCCCAGCAGCCGGCCGCCGCCGTCCACCACCGGGACGATGGTCAGGTTGTACCGGGAAAGGACGCGCCCCACCTCTTCCTGGTCCGTCTCCGGAAGCACCGCGGCTTCGGGGTCCTCCGTCAGCGCGCGCACGGGGGCGCCGGGGTCCGCCGTCACCAGCGCCTGCAGCGAGACCGTCCCCAGCAGCACCCCATCGCCATCGACCACGAAGACGACGCCGTGGAAGTTCTCCACCAGCTGCGCCTGCCGCCGCACCTCGTCGATCGCCTGCGCCGCCGTCAGCTCCACCGGCACCATCACCAGCTCGGTGGTCATGATGCCGCCGGCCGACTCCTCGTCGTAGCGCATCAGGTCGCGGATGTCGCCCGCGTCCTCGTGCGGCAGCGCGGCCAGCACCCGGTCGCGGTCCGCCGGGTCCAGCTCCGCGATCATGTCCGCCGCGTCGTCGTCCGAAAGCTCGGCCACGACGGCGGCGATCTGGTCCGGGTGCAGCGCCGCGAGCGACTCCTCGGGGTGCTCCTCCGGCTCCATCTCCGCCAGCGCCTCGGCCGCCAGCGCCGGGTCCTCCGGCGCCAGCACCGCCAGCACGCGCACGCGGTCGTCCTCGTCCAGCTCCTCCAGCAGGTCCGCCAGGTCGGAGCCGTGCGAGAAGTCGTCCAGGAAGTCCCGCAGCCCCGCGTCGTCGCCCGCCTCCAGCAGGTCGCGAAGGCGCTCGATGGGGGTCAGCTCGTCGTCGGGCGCGGCGACAGCCATCATGCGGGAGGTGTGGTGTGGATGCCGCGAAGGGGGCGGGCAGGCGTCACGCGCCCTCGCCGCCGGACAGGAAGCCGCGCAGCAGCGCCTCCTGGCGCAGGAACATCTCCGACCCGGCGCGCTCCTCGCCCTCCGGGTGGTCCCAGCCCAGCACGTGCAGGGTGCCGTGGACGGCCAGGCGCAGCACCTCTTCGGCCACCGACGCGCCGAAGCCCGCCGCCTGCCGCGCCGCCTGCTCCACCCCCACGTACACGTCGCCCAGCGGCGGCTCGCCCTCGCCGTGCAGGTGGAAGGAGATGACGTCCGTGGGCCCCTGGTGCGAGAGGTACTCCTCGTTCAGCGCGGCGATCTGCTCGTCGCCCACGAGGGCGATCGAGATCTCCGCCGCCTCCACCCCCTCCTCGCGCAGGACGTGGCGCACCGCCGCCTCGATCCGGCCCACGTCCACGGCCGGCTCCACGCCCTCGCCCACGCTCACCTCCACCACCACCTCATCCATTCCCCACCCCCTGCCGCACGGGCTCCGCCGCCTCCGCCGCCTCCGCCGCGGCGGGCGCGGCCGGCGCGGCCCCGTCGCCGCCGCCGTTCCCCGCCGCCGCCGGGTAGTCGAGGCGCTGATGATACATCCCGCTCAGCACCTTGGCGAGCACCTCCTTGGCGATGGTGATCTCGCGCAGCGTCAGCGGGCACTCGTCCAGCTGCCCCCCCGCGATCTTGGCGCCCACGATGCGGTCCACCAGCTCGCGGATGCGCGGCGGCGAGGGGTCCTGCAGCACCCGCGCGGCGCTCTCCACCGAGTCGGCGATCATCACCACCGCCACCTCGCGCGTCTGCGGCTTGGGGCCGCCGTACGAGAAGTCCGCCGGGTTCAGCTGCACCCGCGGGTCCGCCGCCCTGGCCTGGTCCCAGAAGAAGGAGATGCGCTGCGTGCCGTGGTGCTGCGCGATGAAGTCCTTCACCGCCTGCGGCAGCCGGTACTCCGCCGCCAGCCGCAGCCCCTCCACCACGTGGCTGCGCACCACCGCCGCGCTCATGGCCGGCTTCAGCTTGTCGTGGGGGTTCCGCCCGCGGGGCTGGTTCTCGATGAAGTACTGCGGCTTGGTGATCTTCCCCACGTCGTGGTAGTACACGCCCACCCGCGCCAGCAGCGCGTTGGCGCCGATGGCGTTGCACACCGCCTCCGCCAGGTTGGCCACGCTGATGGTGTGGGCGTACGTCCCCGGCGCCTCCAGCGACAGGCGCTGCAGCAGCGGGTGCTTGGGGTCCGCCAGCTCCATCAGCGTCTGGTTGGTCGTCACGCGGGTGAACCACTCCGCCAGGGGAAGGAAGCCGATGGCCAGCAGGGTGGACGCCGTCCCGTTGACCGCGCCCCACATGATCGACCGGCCGATCTCCTCCAGCCCCCGCGCCCGCAGCAGCCCCACCGCCAGCGCCGCCCCCGCGTACGCCGCCGCGATCACCGCGATCAGCCCCCACGCCTGCAGCCGCCGCTGCGCCAGCCGCAGCCCGAACGCCGCCGCCGCCCCCGCCACCGCCGCCTCGAACGGCACGGTGAGGCCGATGAACGGCTGCTGTCCACCGAGAAGAAGCGCCAGGACCAGCGCGAAGACCAGCGCCAGCCGCCCGCCCCACAGCACCGCCGCCATGAGCGTGGCGAAGGGAACGGGAATGAGCTCCGGCGGCAGGTTGAAGCGCGCGACCGGCGCCGCGATCCCCGCGACGGCCAGCACCAGCATCCCCAGGAAGAGCACCGCGCGGATGTCGTCGTAGATGCGCGGGCGCACCACCTTGAGCAGCGCGCCCACGATCATCAGCAGCAGCGCGTTGAAGAGCACGGCGCCCAGCACCCGCAGCGCCGCGCGCCCGCCCTGCCCCTCCACCCGGCGCCCCTGCAGCGCCTGCTGGTAGGCGCGCAGCCGCTCCACCTCGCGCTCCGTCACCTGCTCGCGCGCGCCCACGATGCGCTGCCCGGCCAGGATGCGCTCCTTCACCGAGTCCACCGCCGCCGCCGCGCGCGCCCGCGCCGCCGCCGTCTGCCCCGCGTCCTCCGCCAGGCTGGGGCGGAAGTAGCGGACCAGGAGAAGGCGCTGCAGCTCCGCCGCCTCCACCCCCGCGTCCGCCGGCAGCCGCTCCTGCGCCGCCCGGTAGAAGTGGTCCGCCGTGAACACGCTGTCCGCCGGCAGCAGCCGCTCCCCCTCCGGCACCCCGCGCACCCGCACCGCCGACACCCCGCCGCGCGCGGGCGAGGCCGCCGCCACCCCGCGCGGGAAGAGGTCGCGCACCGCCGTCTCCGCCGCCACGCGCAGCTGCAGCCGGCGCACCGGGTCCGCCAGCACCTCCACCGCGCCCAGCGTGGCGGGCACCCGCGCCGCGGCGAGCGCGTTGCGGATGGCCTGCTGCTCCTGCCCGGGCGGCGCCGTCCGCAGCCCCTCCTCCACCGCCGCGAAGAACTGCCGCAGCCCGCCCACCACGCTGTCCCCCGCCGCCGGGCGGTAGTCGTACACCGGGGGCACGCCGCGGGCCGCCTCTTCCTGCTCGCGCCGCAGCTCCTCCGGCGCCTTGGAGACGGTGAACGCCACCTGCGCGATCACCTCCTCGCGCGCCACCACCCCCTGCTCCAGCACCGGCACGTCGGAGGTCTGCACGCCGGGAAAGAGCAGGTAGACCGCGACGGCCACGGCCAGCAGCACCGCGGCCCGCTGGGCGTGGTGCAGCCACGCCGCCGCGC
>DATAAG010000805.1:0-1800 GCA_036260235.1 Longimicrobium sp. | reverse complement strand
GGCCGAACGGCCGCGGGGGCTTTGTCTTATCCAGCGTCCTACCGTCGTGGGCGGTTCTGGGCCGGACTGCTGGGGTTGGTCTGGCCGCCGGCCGCGGGGGTGCCGGAGGGGGTGGGCGCGGCCTCGGCGGGGGCGTTCTGGCCCGGCTGCACGCGCGAGGCAGCATCCTCCGGCTCCGGGCGCCCGGCCTTGGCGGCCTGCGCGGCGGCGGGGTCCGTCACGTCGCCGCGGGCCTGCTGCGCGGCCTTGTCGCGCGCGGCGCGCACGCCCTCGCGCTCGAAGCGCTGCAGCCACGCCATCACGTCCGCGGGCGGCGTGTAGTTGTCCTTCTTGCGCGACTGCGCCTCGCCCTGCTCCAGCCCGGCGACGATGTGCTCGTAGTTGCTCCCGGGGTGCCAGAGGATCCAGTCGTCCAGCCCCACGTCGTACACCCCCTGCTTCTGCTGCCGGATCTGCTCCGGACCGTACGTCTGGTGGTTGCGCCCCAGCCAGGTAGCGCTGAACGCCTGCAGCCAGGGGATGATGCGCGCCGGCCGCACGCCCGCGTCGCGCAGCTGGTCGGTGCGCCAGCGCGCCATCCCCGCGGACTTGTACAGCACCTCGTACGGCATCAGGTCCGGCCGCCGCACGCCGGGCAGGTGCGTGGGGAAGTAGTGCGACGGGTACATCATGGGGAGGATGTGGTCGGCGATGGCGCTGATGGTCTCCCACTGCTGGCCGATGTTCACGTCGCCGCCCTCGTTGGGCGACAGGCCGAAGACGTCCGCCGTCACCGTGACGCCCAGCGGGTGCAGCCGGCGCCGCGCCTCCAGCAGGAAGGCGGCGATGGCGTCGGTGCGGTCGCCGCGGGCGCGCGGGTGCACCTGCGTGGGCAGGCTGCGGTACGGCTCCGCGAAGCGCACGTAGTCGAACTGGATCTCGTCGAACCCCAGCCGCGCCACCTCTTCGGCGATGTCGAGGTTGTAGTCCCACACCCGCTCGTCCCACGGGCTCACCCAGGTGTTGCCGGCCTTGTCCACCCACAGGCCGCCGCTGGGGTTGCGGACGGACCAGTCCGGCTGCGCCTTGGAGAGGACGGGGTCCTTGAAGACGACGATGCGGGCGATGAGATAGATGTTGTGCGCCTTGAGCGTGTCGATGAACGCGCGCGGGTTGCGGATGGTGATCTCGCTGTCCGCCGTCAGGTCGTTCTGCATCTGCAGCTCGCTGACGTAGTGGATGCCGCGCTCGTCCTTCATGTCGATGACGAAGGCGTTGATCTCCGTCTGGTCGGCGATCTCGATGAGGCGCCTGCGGTGCGTGCCGGAGCCGGCCTTGTACGCGTTGACGTACAGGCCGCGGATGATGGGCGGCGCCTCTTCGCGCGGCGACTTCGCGGCGGGCTGGGCCGCCGCCTTCTCTTCGCCCCCCGCGGCGGCCTGGGCGCTGTCGGCGCCGCCCGCGTCACTGCCCTTTTCCCCGCCTGCGCCGCCGCCGCACGCGGCCAGCAGCGCGGCGAGCGCGACCGCCGTCAGGCGGCGGATGGATACGATCGACATATCCGGTGTCGGTGTGGTTGTGCGATGGGTTCCCGCCGAGTTGCGCGGAATCTCGCGCATGCGGGTGAGCGGCGGCAAGGATCGCGCCCTGTTTCGGTGTGGGGGTGAGGGGGGTGAGGGGGTGAACGTCGTCTCCCTCGCCTGCGATGGGTCCTCGCCGTAGACCCCGGGTTGAAACCCGGGGCTGGAACGGCCATAAGCCCGGTCTCGGCTCGTTGCACTCGCCGAACCGGGTTCAACACCATGGGCGCTCCGCGCACGG
>DATAAG010000804.1:0-4315 GCA_036260235.1 Longimicrobium sp. | reverse complement strand
CACTCCATCACTCCATCACTCCATCACCCCATCACTCCATCACCCCATCACCCCATCACGGCACCCGCGCCGGCACCCGGATCTCGATCCCCGACCCGCCCAGCACGCAGACGGCGCGCTGCCGCACCTCGCCGCCCATCTGCGCCACCAGCCAGGCGACGACGCCCGGGCGCCATTCGTCCTCGCCCGTGGGGCGGCGGGACCCACCGCCGGCGCGGCCGTCGTCCTCCACGCCCAGCACCAGGAACCCGCGGCCGTCCGGCTCCTGCTCGCTGCGCAGCTCCAGCAGCACGCGGGTGCGCGCGCGGCGGGCGGCGCCGGCCAGCAGGTTGGCCGTCAGCCGCGACAGGAAGCTCTCCCGTCCCGCCACCACGGTGCCCGGCGGCAGGTCGCACACCAGCCGCACCTCCACCTGCGGGCCGCTGCAGGGGACGAAGCGGCGGACGGCGCGCTCCACCGTCTCGCGCGGGTCGAAGACCACCTCGGGGGAGAGGGCGGCGCCGCGCACCACGTCCATCACGTCGCGCAGCATGGCGCGCATCTCCGCCCCCGCCTCCACCGTGCGCTGCAGCTCGATCAGGGGCGAGCGGCCGCGGCGCGCGTCATCCTCGGCGATGCGGGCGCGCTGCTCCAGCGAATAGGCGGCGTCCGCCAGGTCGTGCAGCAGCTCGGCCGACACCTGCCCCAGCGCCTCCAGCCGCTCGCGGACGGCCACCACCGAGCGGGCGTGATCGCCGCCGCCGTGGCCCTGCGGTCCGGGCATCATCCTGGCCTCCCTTGCACCTGGTTCACGCCGCCCGCGCGCCCGCCAGCGGCGCACGATGCGTGCGCGGCTCCGCCGCGCGTTCCACCGCCGGCTCCATCGGAGCGGCCGCTGGGGCCGGTTCGGAGACGGTCTCCTCCGCGCGGAAGCGGCCTGCCAGCGCGTCCAGCGTGGCCGCCGTCTCCGCCGTGCGCTGGCTGGTGGACGCCAGCGACTCCATGGCGTGCCGCTGCTCCTCCGCGGCGTGCGCGGAGCGGCGGGCGCGCTCCAGCGAGGCGCCGGCCAGGGCGCGGATGCGGGCCACGTCCGCGCGCAGCGCCTGGGTGGCGGCCGCCTGCCGGTCCACGTCGCCGGTAATGCGCTCGATGAACGCCACCGTGCGCGACAGCCCCTCCACGATCATCGCCAGGGAGTCGCGCCCCGCCCCCGCCACCGCGCCCACGCCGCCGATGCGCGCGCTTCCGGCCTGCAGCCGCCCGCGCACCTCCGCCAGCGCCGCCGCCGTCTGCTCCACCACGCCCGCCACCTCCGCGGCCGACGCGCCGGCCTGGGTGGCCAGCTGCCGCACCTCGCCCGCGACCACGGCGAAGCCGCGCCCCTGCTCGCCGGCCCGCGCGGCCTCGATGGCGGCGTTCAGCGCCAGCAGGTTGGTCTGCTCCGCGATCTCGCCGATGGCGGCCACGAAGCCGCTCACCCGCGCCCCCGCCGCCTCCAGCGCGTCCACCGCCTCCGCCAGCCGCCGGTAGTCGTCCGTCAGCTCCACCAGCAGCGTCCCCGCGCGCTCCACGCGGCCGGCGTGCTCCTCCGCCTCCGCCCGCAGGACGCGGGCGGCCTCGGTGGACCGCACCGCCTCCTGCCGCAGCGCCGCGCTCTCGCGGGCGACGGCATCCACCTGCGCCTCGCCGCTGGCGACGAGCTCCAGCTGCTGCCCCGCCTCTTCCGCGCCCTCCGTGGTCGCCAGGCCGATCACCCGCGCGGCGGCCTGCACCTCCTCGGCGCTGGCGCGCATGGCGTCGGAGAGGGCGGCCAGCGAGCGGGCGTGCTCCTGGATCTGCCGCACCATCTCGCCCACGGTCTGCGTCATCCGGTTCACGGAGACGCTCAGGAAGCCCACGTCGTCCAGGTGGCGGTCGGGAAGGCGCGTGGTGAAGTCGCCCTCCTGCGCGCGGGCCAGCGCCTGCCGCACCCGCCGCACCCGGCGCGTGTAGGCGATGGGCCCGCTGGTGGCCAGCCAGCCCGTGCCGGCCAGGAACAGGAGCTCGACCAGGACGATGCCCAGCGTGGGCCCTCCCCCGAATCCCAGCCCCGCCCACCGCGCGACGGGGTAGGCGATGCAGGCCTGGAACAGCTGCACCCGGCCGGCGCGCGGCATCCCCAGCGCGTAGCCGCCGATGGCGAAGACGATGTACGGGAGGACGAGGTACCCCTGCGGCCCCAGCGCCCAGGCGAAGAGGGCGATCACGACGGTGTCCACCATCTGCACCGCCCAGAACTGCCAGGGGGCGAAGCGGCCGGAACGGTACAGCATCGCGACGACCGCGTTGGCGAGCGCGGTGGTGCCGGCGAGGGCGAGCGAGGCGGCGAGGGAGATCTGCACCGCGCCGGTGAGCTGTCCCACCATCGCCAGGGCGACGGCGAGCCCCACCAGCGCCCAGCGCATGCCGATGGCCTGCCGGTGGCGCTCGCGCATCACCAGCCACCGCTCGCGGGCAAAGAGCTCGTCGAAGTGGGTGGAAGAGCCGTTCACGGGACCTGCGGGGACGGTGGGGCGAGGGCCCGCGGGCGCGGGCGAACGATCCGGGCGGTTCGACATTCTTGCTCCGCAGCCCCCGCCGTGTCAAGCACTTGCGGCGATGCGGCCTCCCGTCTGGCGCAGCAGGTCCCAAGCGGCGCGCACGTGCCCTTCCGTCGTGCGCAGGTTGCCCACCGCCAGGCGCAGCGCCAGCCGGCCGCGGACGCGGGTGTGGCTGACGTACGCGCGCCCGCTGGCGTTCACCTCCGCCATGATCCGCTCGTTGTGCGCGTCGGTCTCCGCCGCGTCCATCCCGTCCGGCGCGTGGCGGAAGCAGACCAGGCTGAGGGGAACGGGCGCCATCACCTCCCACCCCGGCTCCTCCTCCACCCATCCGGCGAACGCGCGTGCCAGCCGGACGTGCTCGCGCAGCCGCGCGGCCATCCCCTCCGCGCCGAACCAGCGCAGCACCATCCACAGCTTGAGCGAGCGGAAGCGCTTGCCCAGCGCCGGCCCGTAGTCCATCAGGTTGGTGACGCCGCCGCCCTCGGGCGTGGTGAGGAACTCGGGGACCAGCGAGAACGCCTGGCGGACGACCTCCGGCCGGCGGGTGAACAGGCAGGAGCAGTCGATGGGGACGAACATCCACTTGTGCGGGTTGACGACGAGCGAATCCGCCCGCTCCGCGCCATCGAGGATGTGCCGCAGCTCGGGGACGAGCGCGGCCGACCCTCCGTACGCCGCGTCCACGTGCAGCCACACCCCGTGCCGCTCGCAGACGTCCGCGATGGCGGGGACGGGGTCGATGCTGCTGGTCGACGTGGTGCCGACCGTCGCCACGACGCAGAGCGGGCGGATGCCGGCCGCGACGTCTTCCGCGATCGCGCGGTCCAGCGCCGCGGGCTCCATGCGGAACTCCGCGTCGGCGGGAATGCTGCGCGTCCCGCTCCGCCCCAGGCCCAGGATGATCCCGGCCTTGTCGATGGAGGAGTGCACCTCTTCGGAGGCGTAGACGCGCAGGCGGGGAAGGTCACGGCCGCTCATCCCCTCTTCGCGGATGCCCAGCCCCGCCGCCTCGCGCGCCGCCGCGACGGCGATCAGGGTGGAGGTGGAGGCCGTGTCCTGGATGGTGCCGTGGAAGCCGGCGGGGAGGCCCATCAGCTGCCGCAGCCAGTCCAGCGTGCGCTCCTCCAGCTCCGTGGGGGCGGGGCCGGTGCGCCAGAGCATGGCGTTGTTGTTCAGCGCCGCCGTCAGCATCTCGCCCAGGATCCCCGGCGCGGACGCCGTGGTGGCGAAGTAGGCGAAGAAGTCGGGGTGATTCCAGTGCGTCATGCCGGGAAGGATGACGTCCCGGAAGTCACGGAGGATGTCTTCCACCGCCTCCCCCGTGACCGGCGGCGAGGCGGGGAGGCGGGCCGCGACCTCGCCCGGCTGCACCTGCGCCATGACGGGGTAGTCGCCCGCGTTCGCCAGGTAGTCGGCGATCCAGTCGACCACCGCGTGGCCGTGGCGGCGGAACTCTTCGGGCGCCATGTCCAGCGCGCCGGCGGCGCGCGGGTGAGCGATGTCGGTCATGGGATGATCCGTCCGGGATGATGCGGTGCTTCGACAGGCTTCGGGCTGCGTCGGCCGGGTGGCCCCTCCCCCCGGCCCCCTCCCCGCTCGTTCCTCGCGGAGAGGGGGAGAACTCGATCGCGCTCCAGCTCCTTCCGCGCGTGCGGCACACTCCCTCCGTGCTCGCATTACTCGCCCACCCCCCCAAACCCCCCGGGAGGAGGTTGAGCTTCATCTCACAGCCTGCGGAACGGGGAGCTCGGAGC
>DATAAG010000803.1:0-7547 GCA_036260235.1 Longimicrobium sp. | reverse complement strand
TTCGTGGTCCTGCCGATCGCCGGAAGCGCGGGCGCGGAGATCGCGGCCATCCTGCGCCGCGACCTGGAGTACAGCGACCGCTTCGAGATGGCGGAGGCCACCGGCACCCGCGCGGGCGAGCCGCTGAACCTGGACGCCTGGAGCCAGCGCGGCGCCGACTGGGTGCTGGAGGGGAGCCTGAGCGGCACCACCCTGCGCCTTACGCTGCACGACGCGGCGTACGGCACGGTCAAAGGCCAGGGCACCTTCACCGTCCCCCCGCAGGGAAGCCGCGGCTTTCGCATGGCCGTGCACGCCGCCGCCGACGCCGTGGTCCGCTGGGCCACCGGCGAGCCGGGGATGGCGGCCTCGCGGATCGCCTTCGTGACGCAGGGGCGCGGCAGCAAGGAGATCTACGTCGTCGACACCGACGGCGAGAACCTCACCCGGATCACGAACGACGGCTCGATCTCCCTCTCCCCCTCCTGGTCGCCCGACGGGGGGCGGATCGCGTACACCTCGTTCCGCAGCGGCGCGCCGCTCCTCTACGAGCGCGACCTTTCCACCGGCGCCGACCGCCTCCTCTCCGACCGCAGCGGGATCAACATCACTCCCTCGTACTCGCCGGACGGGCGGACGGTGGCGTTCGCGACCACGGTGGGCGGGCACACGGAGATCGCGACGATCGGCCCGGAGGGGCTGCGGCAGCAGACGCGCGGCCGCGGCTACGAGAACCTGTCGCCCACCTGGTCGCCGGACGGGCGCCGCTTCGCCTTCGTCAGCGACCGCCTGGGAGAGCCGCAGATCTACGTGATGAGCCCCGGCGGCGAGCCGCGGCTGGTCTCCGCGTACACGTACGGCGGCCGCGGCTACAGCACCTCGCCCGACTGGTCGCCCGCCGGGCCGGCGATCGCGTACCACACGCGGGTGAACGGGCGGATGCAGATCGCCGCGGTGAGCGCGGACGGCGGCACCCCGCGGATGCTGACCGACCGCGGCCACAACGAGGATCCCAGCTGGGCGCCGGACGGCCGGCACCTGGTGTTCGCCTCGGACCGGGACGGCGGCGGGCTGTTCGTGCTGGACACGGTGACCGGGCGCATCCGCCCGCTGCTGCGCGGCCGCGGCTTCGGCCTCCCCGACTGGTCGCCGTCGCTGGCGCGGGCGGGACGGTAGCCCGCCCCCGGCGGCGCCTGGCGTGCGCCACCCCACCCGCAAACTGCGCAGGAGGGGGGATACACGGCAGAGGTTTGGCGTGGGATGCGCGCTTGGGGCGAACCTGCCATCCCGCCAGCGAATTCTCCCCCTCTCCCGCGGAGCGGGAGAGGGGGCCGGGGGGTGAGGGCCCCACGCGGGCGGCAGGATCCGGCCCAACGGGCTTGACCGTGGCGCCCACTGGCAGTTCAACCACAAACGCGAACACCGACTGCAGACTCCAGGAGACCCGATGAAGCTGCGCCATGCCCTGGTCCTTGCCCTGCTCCCGCTGACCGCGCTGGGCGCCTGCAAGAAGCGCCCGCAGGTGGTGCCCGTGCCGGACGCGGACACGATGGGGGTGGTGGAGGGGAACGACGCCGCGAACGAGGACAGCATCCGCCTGGCGAACGAGGCCGCCGACCGCGAGCGCCTGGAGCGCGAGCGGGCGGAGCGGGATCGCCTGGAGAGGGAGCGCCTGGAGCGCGAGACCGCCGGCGCCCGCGAGGTGCTCACCGACATCATCTTCTTCGAGTACGACAGCGACGAGATCCAGGGCGAGGCGGAGGAGAAGCTGCGCCTGAAGGCCGCCGTCCTGGCTGCCAACCCCAACGTGCGCCTGCGCATCGAGGGGCACGCCGACCAGCGCGGCAGCACCGAGTACAACCTGGCCCTGGGCCAGCGCCGCGCCGAGGCGGTGCGCGCCTTCCTGGCCAACTACGGCATCGACCCCGACCGCTTCACCACGGTGAGCTACGGCAAGGAGCGCCCGCTGGTGGAGGGCGAGGACGAAGAGGCGTGGTCGCGCAACCGCCGCGCGGAGTTCGCCGTCATCGGCGGGCAGGTCACCGTCGTCCCGGAGGAGCTGCGATGATCCGCCGCTTCGTCGCCCTGGCCGCGGTCCTTCTGCTCGGGACGGGATGCGTGGCCACCAAGCAGGACGTGGAGGAGCTGCGGCTGGACATGGCCGCCCAGCGCGCCCACCAGGACTCCCTCTTCCGCGTCCTGGTCGCCCGCACCGAGGCCATGCTGGACTCGCTGAGCGACCAGAACGTGCGGCTGCGCGGCGACTTCGCCAACCGGCTGGTGGCCATCGAGCGGCAGCTGGTGCAGATCCAGGAGCTCAGCGGGCAGAACCAGGCGCAGCTGGCCGGGCTGCGCCAGCAGATCGAGCAGAGCGCCGCCGAGGCCCGCCGCGCGCAGGAGGCCGCGCAGGCCGCCTCCCGCGACGACGGCACGGCGGGCGGCGGGGAGGAAGCCGGCGACCCGCAGGAGCTGTACGACGCTTCGCTGGCCGCGCTTCGCCGCGGCTCCGTGGGCACGGCGCGGGCGGGGTTCGAGGAGTTCCTGGCCAGCCACCCGCAGCACCGGCTGGCCGCGGACGCGCAGTACAACATCGGCCAGAGCTACGAACAGGGGCGCGAGCCGGCCAACGCCATCGAGGCGTACGGGCGCGTCGTCGAGCTCTACCCCACCTCCGCCCGCGCCCCCGCCGCGCTCCTGCGGATGGGGCGGCTGGAGCTGGCGCGGGGGAACCGGACCGAGGCGCGCAGCCGCTTCAACGCCATCGTGCAGCGCTACGCTCGCAGCCCCGAGGCGGGGGAGGCGCGCACCGAGCTGCAGCGGATGGGGACGCGGTGAACCGCCGGCGGCCTGCGGGGTTCTAGGCGCCGTGCGCTGCCCCTTCTGCCACCACACCGACGACCGCGTGGTCGACTCGCGCAGCGTGCGCGAGGGCCGCGCCGTGCGCCGCCGCCGCGAGTGCCTGCGCTGCGAGCGGCGCTTCACCACGTACGAGTACATCGAGGAGCGCCCGCTGCAGGTGCTCAAGCGCGACGGCGAGCGCGAGCCCTACGACCGGCGCAAGCTGCTGGGCAGCATCCGCACGGCCACCGCCAAGCGCCCCGTGAGCCCCACGGAGATCGACCGCATCGTGGAGGAGATCGAGCGCGAGTTGGACCGGCGCGAGAGCGGCGAGGTGGAAAGCCAGGAGCTGGGGCAGATGGTGATGGACCGGCTGAAGACGCGCGACCACATCGCGTACGTGCGCTTCGCCTCGGTGTACCGCAACTTTCAGGACCCCGAGGAGTTCTACCACGAGTTCCGGGACCTGGCCGACCGGCAGGCGCAGCGCGAGATGCGCCGCGCGCACTACGAGCTCCCCCTGGAGCCCGCTCCCGGCGCGGACGAGGCGGCCGCGCCGGACGAGGGCGCCTGAGAGGGATCGCTGCACTCCTGGCCGTGAAGACGTGTTGTCTTCCTGAGGGAGCGCCACACGGAAGCCGCGGCCTGGTAATCGCTTGCGTGCGGCCGAAGCATCTTCTCTCGGTCTCCTGGGAGCTGGCTTCGCGGTAGAGAGCCGGCTCCCCGGTCCTGCCGGCACGGTGCTTCGGCCGCGCGGAAGCGATTGTGCGGCCGCTGGTTCCGGGTGGCGGTCGCCCGGGAAGACAGGCCCTGGTCCGCGGTCGCGAACCCATGGCAGGAAAGCGGCGGACGCGCGTCCGCGTGAAGGGATTGCTGGATGGTGATGAAGAGGCCGGGGAACAACGCGGGCGAGATGCCCTTCCTGGACCACCTGGAGGAGCTGCGGTGGCGGGCCCTCTGGTGCCTGCTGGCTGTTGTCCTCGGGACGGTGGTGGGCTTCGTGCTGGTGGACCGGATGCACGCCATGGAGCTGCTCATCCGGCCCATCGAGCCGTTCCTGGACGGCGGCCGCCTCAAGTACCTCAGCCCCACGGACCCGTTTTTCGTCACCCTCAAGCTCTCGCTGGTCGCGGGGCTGGTGCTGGCGTCGCCCATCGTCATCTACCAGATCTGGGCGTTCCTGGCGCCGGCGCTGCTGCCGTCCGAGAAGCGGGTGATCGTGCCCTCTCTCTACATGGGCGTGGTGCTGTTCATCGCCGGGGTGGCGATGTCGTACGAGCTGGTGCTGCCGATGACGCTGAAGTTCACCATGGGGTTCCAGACGGAGTTCCTGGAGCAGTCCATCGTCATCGGCCCGTACATGGCCATGGTGACGCGGCTGCTGCTGGCGTTCGGGATCGTCTTCGAGCTGCCGGTGGTGATCCTGATCCTGTCCGCGCTGGGGCTGGTGACGCCGGAGTTCCTGGCCAGCAAGCGCCGCCACGCCATCGCAGGGATCGCCATCCTGGCCGCCGTGCTCACCCCCGGCGACGTGATCACGGTGACGCTGATGATGATGGCGCCGCTGGTGCTGCTGTACGAGCTGAGCATCGTGCTTTCCCGCTTGGTGGCGCGCCGCCGCCGGCTTTCCGCGGCCGCCGAGGCCGGGGCGTAGCGCGGATGACGTCCTTCTTTCGAGCGATTGGCTGGACCGTGCAGTCCCTGATCCGCGGCCGTGCGGCGGCCGCCCTCGTCCTTCTGCTCCTGGCGCTGCCGGCGCACCCCGCCGCGGCGCAGATCCCCGGCCTGCCGGGGGGCCGGCGCCCGCAGCAGGCGCAGCCGCGCCCCGCGGACCGGCCGCCCGCGGGCGACACCGTCCCCGGCGACAGCGCCCGCCCGCAGGTGCAGGACTCCACCATCAACGCGCTGCTGCGGCTGCCGGGGTACCAGCCGGTGGAGTACCAGGGCGACAGCGCCCAGTTCGACAACCGCGAGCGCACGCTGCGCCTGCGCGGCAACCCGATCGTGACGCGCGCCGGCTCCACCATCCAGGCGCGCGACAGCATCGTGTACCGCGAGCGCAGCGAGTTCGTGGAGGTGTACGGCAACCCGCAGGTCACCGGCGAGGGGCAGGACATCACCGGCGACGTGATCTACTACGACCTGGCCAACCGGCGGGCCAGCGTGCAGAACGCGCGCACCACGGTCACCGAGGGCGCCACCTGGTACGTGCAGGGCAACGTCACCACCGAGAACCAGGGCGAGCGCGTCTTCGCCACCGGCGGCACCTTCACCTCCGACGATCGCGAGCTTCCGGCGTACCACTTCCGCGCCAGCCGGCTCAAGGTCATCAAGAACCGCGTGCTGGTAGGGCGGCCGGCGTACCTGTACTTCCGCAACGTCCCCGTCTTCGTGCTGCCCTTCATCGTGCAGGACCTGGGGCGGGGGCGGCGCAGCGGGTTCCTGATCCCCGAGTTCGAGATCAACGACATCATCCGCACCGACCAGCGCGGGGCCGGCACGCGGGGAACGGGGCGGCAGATCAGCAACGTGGGGTACTACTGGGCCATCAACGACTACATGGGCGCGCAGGCGGCGCTGGACTGGCGCAGCCAGTCGTGGGTGGCGCTGCAGGTGGGCTACCAGTTCAACTGGAAGCGCCGCTTCCTCAGCGGCAGCGCGTCCATGCAGCGCTTCTGGCGCGACGAGGAAGGCGACCAGTTCACCCTGAGCGGGGCGGGGAGCTGGCGGCCCAACGAGCGCACCGACATCAGCACGTCGCTGAACTACTCCAGCAACCCGCGCTTCGAGCGCGACCGGGTGGTGGACCCGTTCCGGCAGACGTCGCGCGCCAGCTCCACCCTGTCCTTCAGCCGCCGCACGGACTGGGGCACCATCACCTCGGGGGCGGAGCTGGGGCAGGACATCTCGTCCGGCGACAACAACCTGCGCACGCGGCTGGCCATCAACCCGCAGACCATCACCCTGCTGGGCACGCGCGAGGGGGCGGAGCCGCGCTGGTACAACGACGCGGCGCTCACCCTGAACGTGGACGGCACGGTGGACCGCATCACGCCGGGCGATGCGCTGGAGCGGCGGCAGCAGGGGCAGCAGAACGCGGCAGCCTCCATGGGCGGCAACATCCGCCTCGGGCCCATCAGCATCGGCGGGGGGGCGCAGTACAACCGGCAGCGCCGGACGGAGCTGGCGGCCATCGACACCTCGCAGGCGGCACCCGGGGCGGATTCGACCCGGTTCGGCTTCATCCCCGGCTTCGGCACGGAGACGCTCAGCTGGAACGCCTCCACCGGCTACGAGTTCCGGCTCATCGGCGCCACCCGGCTCACGCCCAACATCAGCATCGCGCAGGCGGTGGCCCGGCACGACACCGGCTTCGCGGCCGGCGGCGAGGCGCCCGACAGCATCGCGGGGCGCTACGGCCAGTTCGTGGCGGCGCCCATGCGCATCAACTTCGGCGCGGCGCTGCGCACGGAGCTGTTCGGCTTCTTTCCGGGGGTGGGTGGATACGAGCGCTTCCGCCACCACATCTCGCCCACGGTGGACTACCGCTACTCGCCGCAGGTGCGGCAGACGGAGCGGCAGCTGCTGGTGCACGGCCCCCAGGGCGGGCAGCAGGTGAACGAGATCACCTTCGGGCTGAACCAGACGTTCGAGGGCAAGCTGCGCCGGCCGCGGCGGGAGACCGACGCGGAGCGGTCGGAGGAGCGCGCGGGGACGGGGAACCCCATGGCCGGCGACGCGGGCAACCCGGGGGCGCAGACGGACACGGCGCGCGCGGAGCAGATCCCCGGGCAGATCACCCAGCGCGACACCGCGTCGGGGGATTCGGCCCGCGGCGGCCAGTCCGGGCAGGCGGAGCAGGGGCAGAAGGTCACCATCCTGGCGATCAACACCTCGTCGCTGGCGTACACCTTCGCCCCGCTGGACAGCCTGACCAACCCCAACCGCTTCCGCACGGCCGACGTCACCAACACCATCCGGTCGGACCTGTTCGGCGGACTGGACTTCACCATCTCGCACGACCTGTTCGACGACGAGTCGGGCGGGCCCGGCGGCCTGTTCGCGGGGGGCAACCGGCGGTTCAGCCCCTTCCTGACGGGCGTGCAGACGTCGCTCAGCTTCGGCGCCAACTCCGCGCTCTTCCGCTGGCTGGGCTTCAGCCGCGCCACCGAGGGCGAGCGCCGCACGGAGCGGGGGCAGACGGCGCCGGAGGAGGGCGTGCCCACGGCCGAGCCGCCGGGGGCGCAGACGGCGACGGGGCGGGGGCTGAGCACGGACGGCGGCGCGTGGAACGTGGCGCTCAGCTACTCCCTGCGCCGCACGCGCCCGCCGCGCGCCGGGGAGCCGCAGACGGTGGAGCGGGGGAACCAGCAGGTGACGGCGAACGTCACCTTCTTCCCCACGCGCAACTGGGCGGTGAACTGGTACACGGTCTATTCGATCACGCAGAACGAGTTCGGCACGCACGTGCTGAACTTCAAGCGCGACCTGTACCGCTGGCAGGCCAACTTCGACTTCATCCGCGCGCCCAACGGGAACACGTCGTTCTCCTTCTCCGTGCACCTGACGGACCTGCCGGACCTGAAGGCGGACTACACCCGCGACAACCTGGGCGCGGACCGTCCCGCGACGACGGCGCGGGGCCGGGAGGATGAGCAGTAGCGTGGTGGGGTGATGGAGTGATGGAGTGATGGAGTGATGGAGTGATGGAGTGATGGAGTGATGGAGTG
>DATAAG010000802.1:0-3295 GCA_036260235.1 Longimicrobium sp. | reverse complement strand
ACCGGACCCCCGGGTGTCTATACCCTCTCCCACGCAGTTTGTGGGAGAGGGTGGCGAGCCTAGGGCGAGCCGGGTGAGGGCCCCACGCCGTTTGCCGCGCCGGCCCCGCGGCGGCTATCTTCGCGCCCGTTCCGCCCGGCGCGCCGGGCACGCGCCACCGCCGCACGCCGATCCCGTTGTCCGCCGTTCCGCTGCCGCCCGGCGCCCGCGTCCTGATCGTGATGATGAGCGCCGTGGGCGACGCCGTGCACGTGCTCCCCGTCGTCACCGCGCTCAAGCGGCACGATCCGTCGGTCCGCATCACCTGGGTGCTGCAGGGCGGGCCGGCGTCGCTGGTGCGGGGGCACCCGGACGTGGACGAGATCGTCGTCCACGACCCGCGCGGCGGCCTGCGCGCGTTCATGGAACTGCGGAAGGCGCTCGGGGGGAGGCACTTCGACGTCGTCCTGGACCTGCAGGTCTACTTCAAGGCCAGCCTCGTCACCGCGCTGGCGAGCGCGCCGGTCAAGCTGGGGTTCGACCGGGCGCGGGCGCGGGACTGGAACTGGGTGGTGACCAACCGGAAGATCCCGCCGCGCGAGCCGCAGCACGTGCAGGACCAGTACTTCGAGTTCCTGGACGCGCTGGGCGTGCCGCACGAGCCGGTGGAGTGGAAGCTGGGCCCCTGGCCGCACGAGCTCGACGCACAGGACGACCTCTTCGCCTGGCTCGGGCGGCCGGCGGCGTCGCTGGTGATCGGCAGCACGCACCCGGAGAAGGAGTGGGTGCCGGCGCGCTGGGCCGCGCTGGCCGACGCGCTGCGGGAGCGGTACGGGCTGCATCCGGTGCTCGCCGGCGGGCGGTCGAAGCGGGAGCTGGCGACGGAGGAGGAGATCCTGCGGCTCGCGAAGCACCCCGTCGCGACCACGCTGGGCGCGTCCTTTCGCGAGCTGGTCGGCCTCCTGTCGGGATCGGCGCTCACCGTGTCGCTGGACACGGGCCCGATGCACGTCTCCGTCGCGCTGGGCACGCCCACCATCGCGCTGATGGGCTACAACAACCCGAAGCGCGTCGGTCCCTACCGCCGGTTCCGCGACCTGGTGGTGGACGCGTACGGCGATCCCGGCGAGGACTATCCGGTCTCCCTTCACAAGCGCCCCGGCCGCACCCGCCGGATCACCGTCGACCAGGTGCTGGAGAAGGTGGATCACTGGCAGCGCACGTACCGCCGATGAGGCCCTCACCCGGCTCGCCTAGGCTCGCCACCCTCTCCCGCAAACTGCGCGGGAGAGGGTGTACACCCCGCGGCTTTCTGGCGCGGTGGATGGATCTGTGCGCGCGCCGAATACCCCCTTCCCCGGCCCTCCCCCTCTCCGCGAGGAACGAGCGGGGACTCAGCCGGGGGGAGGGGCCCACCCGATGAACGTGCCGCTGGACCGCGTGGCGGTGGTGATGATGAGTACCGTGGGGAACGCGGTGCACACCCTCCCCGTCGTCAACTCCATCAGGGCGCACCGGCCGGACGCGCGGATCACCTGGATCATGCAGCCGGGCGCGGCGGAGCTGGTGCGCGGGCACCCCGCCGTGGTCGAGCTGCTGGTGCTGGAGCGCCGGCGCGGCGCGGCGGGGTTCGCGGCGCTCCGGAAAGAGATTGCGCGGCGGCGCTTCGACGTGGCGCTGAACCTCCAGGCGTACCTCAAGGCGGGGATCGCCACGGTCCTCACGCGGGCGCCGGTGCGGGTGGGGTACGACCGCGCCCGGGCGCGGGACCTGACCTGGATGTTCAGCACGCACCAGCTGCCGCCGCGGCCGCGCGCGCACGTGCAGGACGAGTTCCTGGAGTTCCTGGACTTCGTGGAGGTGCCGGTCCGCCTGGAGTGGGGGCTGGAGCCGACGGAGGAGGAACGCGCCCGCTACGCGCCGCTGCTGTCGGACACGCCGGGGCCCACGATCGCGCTGGTGGTGGGGACGACCAGGCCGGAGAAGGAGTGGCCGGCGGAGCGCTACGCGGCGCTGGCGGACGCCGTGGCGGCGGACCTCGGCGCGGGGACGGTGCTGGTGGGCGGGCGCTCGCCGCGCGAGGAGGCGGCCGCGGCGGCCATCCGCTCGGCCGCGTCGCATCCCCCGCTGGACCTGCGCGAGTGGGACCTGCGGCGCGTGGCGTACCTGCTCACGCGCGCGGACGTGCTGGTGACCCCGGACACCGGCCCGCTGCACATGGGCGTCGCCCTCGGCACGCCGACGGTGGCGCTGATGGGGCACACCAACCCGAAGCGGTACGGGCCGTACCGCCGCTTCGGGGAGCTGCTGGTCGATGCGTTCGGGGAGCCGGGGGAGGACTACCCGGTGTCCGCGCCCAACCGGCCGGGGCGGATGGAGCGCATCACCGCCGGGCAGGTGATGGAGAAGGTGGAGCTGGCGCTGCAGCGCTACCGCAGCTCCACGCCGGGCGGCCAGTCGTCGCCGTAGCCCTCCTTCAGCGCGGCCCACCCCTCCGCGCCGACCTCCGCCCTGAGCTTGCGGGCGGAGCGCGCCAGGCGGCGCAGGTCCTCGGCGCGGCGGGCGCGCGGCACGGCGCCGGCGTGCACCCGCGCCTTGTCGAAGTCCAGCAGCCACACCTCCGGCGCGGCGCCGTCCTGCTCCGCCACCAGCAGGTTGCGCAGGTGCACGTCGGGATGCGCGACGCCCGCCGCGTGCATCGCCGCCATCTGCCGCCCCGCCTCGCGCAGCATCTCCGCCTTCGCCTCGGCCTCCGCATCCGCCAGCCACGCCGCCGCGTCCCGCGCGCCGGGGATGAGGAGCGTGGCGAGGAGCGCCGTGTAGCCGACCGTGCGGGGACGCTCCACGGCGGCGAGGATGCGCGCCGTGCGCACGCCGCCGGTGCGGGCGCGCTCGGTTGCGCGCAGCTCGTCGAAGGCGCGGTTGCCGCCGAAGTAGCGCGACTCGTTGACGCGCTGCATCAGCCCGCCGCGGCGGTAGCGCCGCACCACCGCCTTCTCGCCGGTGGGGAGCACCACGACGGGGTGCCCCTCGCGCCCGCCCCCCAGCGTCTCCACCGCGGGGAGTGTCCTGCACTCCACCAGCAGCCGCGCCGCGTCCTCGTACCCGCGGCGCACCAGCATGCGCGCCCCCTCGTGCTCCAGGGGAACGAAGTCCGCCAGCGCGTGCTGGCCCGCGTAGGTCTTCCAATCCATGGGGCTGCAAGCTGCGGGATCGGGCGCGGGGTGTCAAATGCAGCTGGGTGATGGAGTGATGGAGTGATGGAGTGATGGAGTGATGGAGTGATGGAGTGATGGAGTGATGGAGTGATGGAGTG
>DATAAG010000801.1:0-2979 GCA_036260235.1 Longimicrobium sp. | reverse complement strand
CACTCCATCACTCCATCACTCCATCACTCCATCACTTCATCACTCCATCACTCCATCACTCCATCACTCCATCACCCCACCACCCGTTCACCGCCTGGCACGAAAGCTCCAACAAAATCGCACGCTCCGGCGGAAAAGGCGGCAGGCTTGCCAACCACTCCGGCGGTGCTAGTATCGATCGTCACCGCGAAACCACATGGCGGCGCGGCCGCGGCCGGCCGCCGGGGAGCATGACCGGGAACGATGTCATCCCACACCCGCTCGATCACGGCGCTGCTGGCGGCGGCCGTGCTGTCCGCCTGCACGGGCGCCGCGCGCGGCGCGGCACAGACTTCGCCGCCCGTCGGCGTCGGCCTGGCGGCGGGCGACAGCGCCTGGACCCAGGCGGACGTGGAGTTCATGTCGTCGATGATCGGCCACCACGCGCAGGCGGTGGAGATGGCCCGCCTGGCCCCCGAGCGGGCGCAGAGCGAGTCCGTGAAGACGCTGGCGGCGCGGATCATCAGCGCGCAGGTGGACGAGATCGCCACCATGCAGCAGTGGCTGCGCGACCGCGGACAGCCGGTGCCGGAGCCGCACCCCACCTCGCACGGGATGCACGAGATGATGCCGGGGATGCTGACCCCGGAGCAGTTCGCGCAGCTGGAGGCGGCGCGCGGCCCGGAGTTCGACCGGCTGTTCCTGACCCTGATGATCCAGCACCACCGCGGCGCCGTGGCCATGGTGGAGCGCCTGTTCGGCAGCTACGGCGCCGGCCAGGACGAGGCGGTGTTCAAGTTCGCCAGCGACGTGAACGTGGACCAGGCGACGGAGATCGCCCGCATGCAGCGCATGCTGGCCGACCTCCTGTTCGGGAGTCCGTCCCCGTGAAGTACGTTGTACCCTAACCTGCCCCAGCAGAGGAAGCCACCATGTCATTCCTGACCCGGGCCCGCCGCCCGCGCGGGCGATCGGCCGTCCTGCTCACCCTGTCCCTCGCCGCGGGGCTGGCCTCCGCGGCGTGCACCACCCCCGGCACCGGGATGGCGGGGATGGGCACCCCGGCGCCCGACAACGGGATGGACAACGGTGCCCCGCCCAGCCCCGACCCGCGCGTGGGGCTGCGCGCCGGCCGCATGGACGCCGCCGAGGCCATCTGGAACCTGCGGGTGCTTTCCCGCACCCCGCCGGCGCAGGGCTTCGCGGGCGTCACCAACTCCGACCTGGCGTTCCGGGGCAACCACGTCATCCAGGGCAACTACAACGGCTGGCAGATCTGGGACATCAGCAACCCCAGCCAGCCCACCCTGGTGCGCGGCTACGTCTGCCCGGCCTCGCAGAGCGACGTCTCCGTCTACCGCAACCTGCTCTTCGTCTCCGGCGAGGGGCTGTCCGGGCGGCTGGACTGCGGCACGCAGGGGGTGCGCGACACCGTGAGCGCCGACCGGCTGCGCGGGCTGCGCATCTTCGACATCAGCGACCTGGCCAACCCGCGCAACGTGGCCAACGTGCAGACCTGCCGCGGGTCGCACACGCACACGGTGCTGGTGGACCCGGACGACCGGGAGAACGTCTACGTCTACATCTCCGGCTCGGCCGGCATCCGCTCGCCCAACGAGCTGGCGGGGTGCGTGAGCGAGATGCCGGAGCAGAACCCCAACTCCGCGCTCTTCCGCATCGAGGTGGTGCGGGTGCCGCTGGCCAACCCGGAGCGGGCGGCCATCGTCAGCTCGCCGCGCATCTTCAACGACCTGCAGGCCCCGCCGCGCCACGGCGAGGCGCAGACGGACATCGAGGCGGCCGCCCGCACCGCCGCCGAGGCCCGCGCCCGGGGCGAGTACACGGCCACCCTCTTCGGGATGGAGCGGGTGGTGCCGCCCAGCTTCACCCGGCCGCTGCTGGACAGCATCGTCCGCGCGCGCGGCGGCACGGGCAACCCCACGGCCGCGGACAGCGCGGCGCTGCGCGAGGCGCTCCCCGGCATCATCGCCCGCATCATCGCGCAGGACGGGGAGGAGCGGCACGGGCCCACGCAGTGCCACGACATCACCGTCTACCCGGAGATCGGGCTGGCGGGCGGGGCGTGCGAGGGGTACGGGATGCTGCTGGACATCCGCGACCCGGTGAACCCGGTGCGCATCAGCGCGGTGGCGGACAGCAACTTCTCGTACTGGCACTCGGCCACGTTCAACAACGACGGGACCAAGATCCTGTTCAGCGACGAGTGGGGCGGCGGCGGCCAGCCCAAGTGCCGCGCCACCGACCCGCGCGAGTGGGGCGCCAACGCCATCTTCACCATCCAGAACCGCCGCGAGATGCGGTTCGCCAGCTACTACAAGCTGCCGGCGCCGCAGTCGCCCCTGGAGAACTGCGTGGCCCACAACGGCTCGCTCATCCCCATCCCCGGCCGCGACGTGATGGTGCAGGCGTGGTACCAGGGGGGCATCTCCGTCTTCGACTGGACGGACGCCAGCCGCCCGTACGAGATCGCCTTCTTCGACCGCGGGCCGTCGGACAGCACGCGGGTGGGGGCGGGCGGCTCGTGGAGCGCGTACTGGTACAACGGGGTGATCGTGAGCTCGGAGATCGCGCGCGGGCTGGACATCCTGGAGCTCACCCCCAGCGCGCACCTGACGCAGAACGAGATCGACGCGGCGAAGACGGTGCGGCTGGAGTACCTGAACACGCAGGGGCAGCCGCGGTTCACCTGGCCGCCCTCGTTCGCGCTGGCGCGGGCGTACGTGGACCAGCTGCAGCGCGGCAACGGGCTGTCCGCGGCCCGCATCACGGCGGTCCGCCAGGCGCTGGCGGACGCGGAGCGCGCCCGGGGCGCGGCGCGGCGCGAGGCGCTGAGCCGCCTGGCGGGGCAACTGCACGGCGAGGCGAACGCCTCCAGCGACGCGGCCAGGGTGCACATGCTGGCCGGCGCGGTGGAGCAGCTGGCCGGCGCGTCGAACTGACGGGCGACGGGCGCGGCTGACGCGGAAACACGGAGGGCGC
>DATAAG010000800.1:0-5550 GCA_036260235.1 Longimicrobium sp. | reverse complement strand
GGCAAGCCGATCGTCTACCTGGACAACGCGGCCAGCACGCAGAAGCCGCGGCAGGTGATCGACGCCATCGTCCGGCACTACGAGCACGACAACGCCAACGTCCACCGCGGCATCCACGAGCTCAGCAACCGCGCCACCGACGCGTACGACCACGCGCGCACCCGGGTGGCGTCGCTGCTGGGGATCACCGACCCCGCGGAGCTCATCTGGACCCGCGGCACCACCGAGGCGCTGAACCTGGTGGCCTACGCGTGGGGGATGGCGAAGCTGCGCCCGGGCGACGAGATCCTGCTCTCCGTGCTGGAGCACCACTCGAACCTGGTCCCCTGGCAGCTGGTGGCGCAGCGGACGGGGGCGCGGCTCCGCTTCCTGGAGATCGACGACCAGGGGCGGCTGAACCTGTCCATGCTGGACGAGCTGCTGACGGAGCGGACGAAGATCGTCTCCGTGGGCCACGTCTCCAACGCGCTGGGCACCGTGAACCCGGTCCGGCAGATCGCGGCGAAGGCGAAGGCGGTGGGGGCGCTGATGGTGGTGGACGGGGCGCAGTCCGCCCCGCACCTGCCGGTGGACGTGCCCTCGCTGGGCGCGGACTTCTACGCCTTCAGCGGCCACAAGATGTGCGGACCCACGGGGATCGGCGGGCTGTGGGGGCGGCGCGAGGTGCTGGAGGCCATGCCGCCCTTCCACGGCGGCGGCGACATGATCGAGTGGGTGGAGCTGGAGTCGTCCACCTACGCGCCGCTCCCCAACCGGTTCGAGGCGGGGACGCCCAACGTGGCGGGGGCGGTGGGGCTGGCGGCGGCGGCGGACTACCTGGCGGGTCTGGGGCGCGACGCCATCCTGGCGCACGAGCGGGCGCTGGTGGCGTACGCGGTGGAGCGGCTGGGGGAGATCCCGGACCTGACGGTGCTGGGCCCGCGCGACCTGTCGGAGCGGTCGGGGGTGGTGTCGTTCACGCTGGCGGACATCCATCCGCACGACCTGGCGACCATCCTGGACAGCGAGGGCGTCGCCATCCGCGCCGGCCACCACTGCACCCAGCCGCTGATGAAGTGCCTGGGCGTGGGAAGCACCGCGCGCGCCTCGTTCTACCTGTACAACACCCCCGCCGAGGTGGACGCCCTGGTGGACGCCCTCCACAGGGCGCGGGAGCTGTTCGGGTATTGAGGATCATGGCGACTCTCCCTCCAGGCGAATGATGCCGATTGAGGTTCTGATCCGGTAACGTGCCGTCCGCCCGCGGGAGCGAATGAATTCGCCGCTGGAAATTCACGAAGTCCGCCTTCGCGGACTGGATCGGGGTTATCCCGCCACGATGCAGCGGCGCGGGCGGTGGTGGATTGGTTGGATCGATGAGGTCCCGGGCATAAATTCGCAGGCGACAACACGCGGAGAGTTGATGGATGACCTTGCGTCCGCGCTGAAAGAAGCACTGGAGATGCAATGACGGAGCGGTCCGCGCTGGACGCGGTGTACCAGGAGCTGATCCTGAAGCACTATCGCAACTCGAAGCACCGCGGCGAGCTGGCGCAGCCGGACGCGGTGGTGCCCATGCGGAACCCCGTCTGCGGCGACGACATCCTGCTGCAGGTGCAGGTGCGCGACGGCCGCATCGAGGACATTCGCTACAGCGGCCACGGCTGCGCCATCTCGCAGGCGGCCGCGTCGATGATGAGCGAGCACGCGGTGGGCAAGTCGTGGGACGAGGTGCACGCCGTCGCCGCGCGCTTTCGCGACATGATCCACGGCGACGAGGCCGCCGCCCGCGACCGCGCCCTGGGCGACATGCGCGCGCTGGCCGGCGTGGCCCGGCTGCCGCGCCGGGTGAAGTGCGCCATGCTGGCCTGGGATGCGCTGGAAGAGGCGGAGAAGAAGCTGGCCGGGGAATAGGGAAAAGGGAATAGGGACAGGGTACAGCCTGCAAAGGCGATCGGCCCGGCGGAGACGATGCTCCGCCGGGCCGATGTGCCTTTGTCCGCGAAGGCGGACAGCGTGTCGTCGTTGCGGCGATTTATGCCCATTGCGGATCAAATCCGGTAACTGCTTCCACCGGAACTCGCCACCACGCTAACGAGGCAGCGATGCAGTCCGCGCAGGCGGACTTTGTGAATTTCCAGCGGCGACTTCAGTCGCTCAGGCGCGGGCGCTGCGATTCCCGGTTTAGATTCGCAAAGGGCATCGATCGCTGTCCGGCGGCACGCCAACCGATTCATCCCTCCGCGTCTCGCGCCCGCGGGAAACGCTTCGTTCCAGGCAGGCGCGGCTGGGGGACATCACCCGAGACAGCATCACATCATCCGCCGCATCCTCCTCCTCAGACCGGTGCCGCTGCACGGCGGTTCGGTCGCAACCACGAATCTCCATCCGTGAAATCGACGAGGAGGCAGCATGTTCTGGATCTCGCGAAAGTTTACCCTGGGGCTCACGCTGCTCGCGGTGTCGTCCGCGTGCCGCGACGACGAGCCGCTGGGTGTGCCGGCGGACGGGGCGGTGTACCGGCTGCTGGTCCGCGGCCGCCTGGCGGTCTACAACGGCGGCGTGGACCGGGCCGCGCCGGGCCGGCCCTGCCAGGACGACGCCCGGCATCGCCAGTTCGACTTCTGGCTGGGCGACTGGAACGTCACGGCGCCCGCCGCGCCCCCGGGAAGCACCAGCCAGATCCGCGCCGGGCTGGACGGATGCCTGGTCTCCGAAAGCTGGACGGCGTCCAACGGCATCCGCGGCCGCAGCATCAACGCCTATGACCGCGACCAGCAGCAGTGGCACCAGACCTGGGTGTCGTCGCAGCCGCGCGGGCACCTGCGCATGGCGGGGAACCTGGAGGGCGACACGATGGCGCTGCGGGGCACGCGCGTCACCCAGACGGGCGTGGAGATCTTCGACGAATACCGCTGGCACCGGCTCCCCACCGGGCAGGTGATCCAGGCGTGGAAGCTGGACATCCCCGCGCTGGGCCAGCACTCCGCGGGCGCGCTCACCTACACCCTGGCGCCCGGCGCCACGCCCCCGGCGGAGACGCAGACGGTGGCGTGCCAGCCGGGCGGCGTTGCCCAGGAGGCACGGCAGCTGGACTTCTTCCACGGCGAGTGGACCGTGTCCGCCGCGCACGGCCCGGCGCTGGGCACGGCGTCCATCTCCAGCGACCTGAGCGGCTGCCTGACCGAGGAGAGCTATCGGACCGGCAAGGGGTTCGCGGCCGCCAGCTTCTTCTACTGGGACCCGATCGCGCGCTCGTGGTGGCGCACCTACATCGACAGCGAGGGCGAGCGCGTGGAGCTGCGCGGCGGCGTGGTGGACGGGCGCCTGGTGCTCACCGGGGCAGAACCGGCACCCGGCGGACGTTCCCTGCAGGTGCGCATGACGCTGGAGCGGGTCGCGGACGACGTGGTGCGGCAGGTGTGGGCGGTCTCGGAGGACGGCGAAGCCTGGGAGCCCGAGATGGTGCTCGTCTTCTCGCGTGATTGAAGGCGGCGGCAGCGGGGTGGATGTCCGGCGCCCCTCGCCGGCTCCCCCCCGCCCGTCCACCGTGCCGGCTCACCTCCCGCCGGATTGTACCGGTCGCGATCCTGATCCGGCGACGTGGCCGTCCGCCCGCGGGAGCGAATCGATTCGCCGCTGCGACCGCACGGGAATCCGCCCGCGCGGGACCCGGCGGCCCGGCCGCGTGCGGCGTCCCGATCACCTGCGCGTCCGCAACCAGGGGATTGACCCGCCAGATCCGCATCCAGCATCGTCCCTGCACCCCCACGTCCTGAGATGACGACGCATCCTCCCGCTTCCGGCCCGCTGCGCGTGGTGACGGTGGACGACGAGCCGCTGGCGCGCGACTGCATTCGCCTGGCGCTGGCGCGGGAGCCGGGGTGGCGCCTCGTCGCGGAGTGCCGCAGCGGGCGCGAGGCGGCGGAAGCGATCGAGCGCGAGGCCCCGGACCTGGTGTTCCTGGACGTGCAGATGCCGGGGATGGACGGCTTTGGCGTGATCGAGGCGGTGGGGCCGGAGCGCATGCCGGCCACCATCTTCGTCACCGCGTTCGAGGAGCACGCCCTGCGCGCCTTCCAGGTGCACGCGCTGGACTACCTGCTCAAGCCGTTCGGCGACGAGCGCTTCCGCGAGGCGCTGGAGCACGCGCGCCGGCGCATCCACGGCGAGCGGCGGGGCGAGCTGGGCGCGCGGCTGGAGGCGCTGCTGCGCGAGGTGCACGCGGGCGGGTCGCCTCCCGCGGCGGCGCGCCCGGCGCCTCCCACGCCCTACGCCACCTGGCTGACGGTGACCGCGCAGAACCGCACGCAGTTCATCCCCGTGGCGGAGGTGGACTGGCTGCAGGCGGACGGCAAGTACGTGCAGGTGCACGCCGGCGGCCGCACCCACCTGGTGCGCGGCACGCTGGCGGCCACGGCGCAGCGGCTGGACCCGGCGCACTTCGTCCGCATCCACCGCGGCACCGTGGTCAACGTCGCGCGCATCCGCGAGGTGCAGCCGTGGATGGGCGGCGACCACCTGGCCATCCTGCGCGACGGCACGCGGCTGCGGGTGAGCCGGACCTTCCGCGGCGCGCTGCTGCGGCCGGACCGGTGAGCGCGCCGCGTCTGTCCCCGACGGGGCTGGGGTGGCGCGGCCGCCTCGCCGTCTTCGGTGCGTGGACGTTCTTCGGGCTGGTGGAGAGCGGAAACGCGTACGTGAACCAGCGGCTGCTGGGGCAGGACCGGGGCGTGTGGAGCGCGCTGGTGGGCAACATGCCCTGGTGGTACCTGTGGGCGCTGCTCACGCCCCCGGTGCTGTGGGTGTGCCGGCGGCTGCGCCCGGACCGCGCGGGGCCGGCGCTGCTGACGCTGGGGCACCTGGCGGCGGGATTCGCGTTCTCGATGCTGCACCTGGTCCTGGAGGGGCACGTCTACTACCGCACGCACGGGCACTGGGTGGTGCCCAGCGTGACGGTGCAGATCCGCAACCTGTTCTTTCAGTACTTCCTGCTGGACCTGCTGACGTACGCCGCCATCGCGGGCACGTACTACACGCTCGACTACTTTCGCCGCTACCGCGAGGAGGAGCTGGCAGCGGCGGAGCTTCGCGCGCGCGCCGCGCGGCTGGAGGCGCAGACGGCCGAGGCGCGGCTGAGCGCGCTGCGCATGGAGCTGAACCCGCACTTCCTGTTCAACGCGCTGAACGCCGTCTCCGGGCTGGTGCGGCGCGCGGACAACGGCGCGGCGGTGGAGATGATCGGGCGGCTGGGCGGGCTGCTGCGCGTGGCGCTGCGCGGCGACACCCGCCACGAGATCCCGCTGCGGGAGGAGCTGGACTACCTGGGGCACTACCTGGAGATCGAGCGCATCCGCTTTCACGACCGCCTGTCCGTGGCGGTGGACGTGGAGCCGGGGCTGGAGCGGGCGCTGGTGCCCGCGCTCATCCTGCAGCCGCTGGTGGAGAACGCCATTCGCCACGGCGTGGCGCCGGTGCCGGAGCCCGGGCGCGTGACGCTGCGGGCGCGCGGCGCGGGAGCCGGCCGCCTGAGGCTGGAGGTGGAGAACACGGGACGGGCGCTGCCGCAGG
>DATAAG010000799.1:0-2830 GCA_036260235.1 Longimicrobium sp. | reverse complement strand
CGCGAACGCGCGCCGGCCTCTCTCTACACCTGAGGAGACGAAATGAAGAAGCTGATCGCGATCTTCGGTATGCTGGCGATGACGGCCTGCGGCGGCGGCGACGAGGGCGAGGGCGCCGCCACCGAGGACACCACCGCGGTGACCCCGGTCACCGAGACCGCTCCCGTGACCACCACGCCGATGGACACCAGCATGGCCCCGACCACCACGACGACCGACACCGGCGCCGCGGCCACCGGGACCACCACGACGACCGACACGGGCACTGCCGCCACCGGCACGACCCCGTAATCCGGCCGTCGCACGAGGTTTCTCGCCGGGCCCGGACGTTCGCGTCCGGGCCCGGTTTTTTAGTGCGTGAGTGCGTGAGTGCGTGAGTGCGTGAGTGTGGGACGCCCCGCCGCGATCTCGCTCCCTCGTGTCCGCGAAGGCGGACGGTGTGGTGCTGTGGCCGCGATCGCGATTCCAGTCGCGTTCCAGGTGCCGCGATTCAACTCGATGGGCAAGGTCGAGGGGCGTGATCCAACCCCTCTGCACGGGGCACGGAACTGGCGGCCTGGATCGGTCCGATCCACATCAGACGGAGGACGTGATGCGCTGGAGCTTGCGACGGGCCGTCCCGGCCGCGGCGGTGCTGCTGCTGTCGGCGTGCGGCGGCGGCGGCGAGGGCGGAGGAGGGTCGAACGGTGGGCGGGAGCCGGATTCTGCGGCCGCGGCGGCGCGGGCGCGCGAAGACAGCGCCGCCCGCTGGCGCGCGCGCTTCGGCGACCGCGTGCCGCGGCCGGACTCCGTCCGCGCCCTGTACGTGAACGCGTGGGCCGCCGGCTCCCGCTCGCGCATGCGGGAGCTCATCCGCATCGCCGACGAGACGGAGATCAACGCCTTCGTCATCGACATCAAGGAGAGCGACACCTACCTCACGCACGACTCCACCGGCATCCCGCTGGCGAAGGAGATCGGCGCGGACCAGCGGCCGGGATCGAGGTGGCTGCCGGAGCTGGTGGACACGCTCAAGGCCCACGGCATCTATCCCATCGCCCGCATCGTCGTCTTCAAGGACCGCATGCTGGCGGAAAAGAAGCCGGAGCTGGCCATCCGCCACACCGACGGCTCCGTCTGGCTGGACCAGAAGGGAAAGCCGTGGGTGAACCCCTACCACCGCACCGTCTGGGACTACAACGTCGCCATCGCCAGGGAAGCGCTGGAGATGGGCTTCTCGGAGATCCAGTGGGACTACGTGCGCTTTCCCGACGTGACGGAGGCGCGGCGGCGCACCATGGCGTTCCCGGGCGCCAACGGGGTGTCGCGCGACGACAACATCGCCGCCTTCATCCGCTACTCGAAGGAGCAACTGGCGGAGTACCAGGTGCCCGTCACCGCCGACGTGTTCGGGCTGGTGACGCACCTGGAGGGGGACGTGGGGATCGGCCAGAACTGGGAAAAGGTGATCGCCGCGGCGGACGCGGTGCTCCCCATGGTGTACCCGTCGCACTACTACCCGGGGCTCTACGGATTCCGCCAGCCCAACGCGCACCCGTACGAGATCGTGCGCATCTCCATGCAGGAGGCGGTGGAGCGCACGCGCGCCGTGCAGCAGGCGGGGCAGAAGACGGGCGAGGTGGTGCCCTGGCTGCAGGCGTTCACGGCGGACTACCTGCGCGACGGAATCACCTACGGCGCCAGCCACGTGCGCCAGCAGATCGCGGCGGCGTACGCGGCGGGGCTCAAGAGCTGGGTACTGTGGAACCCGGGATCGAAGTACGACGTCTACCTCCCCGCGCTGCGCCCGGCGGACGGCTCGCCGTCCCCGCTGGAGCGCGGGGGATGGCGGCCGCTGGAGTGGCAGGTGCCGCGCGGCCGCATGGGCACCGTGATCCGCCGGATGGACCAGCGCGCCGCCCAGGCCGCCGCCGACACCCTGCGCGGCACCCCGGCGGATTCCACCGCGGCTCGGTAGGGAGGGTCTCATCGCAGACCCTCCTGCGAAGAAAGTCGCCTCAGCCGGAGCCCGCGTTCGTGCGCAACAAGCCCGAGTTTCAGATGCGCTGGAAGGCGCCCCGCGTCTACAGGCGCTGAAAAAGAATGGAGGTACAGAGGGACAGAGAACAGCCAGAGGAACAGAGAGGATCATTGCCGTTCCTCTGTTCCCTCTGTACCCTATCGCCGTTGTTTTTCCGGATTCCAGGGAGCCGCGCACGAGTGCGGCTGCCCGGCGGTCGAATGAAGGACGACCCTCTCCCGGAAGCCGCGAGAGGGTCGTCTTTCTCGTGGAGCCGATCGTCGGCCGCGGGGATCACCCGCCCGGGTCGCCTTTGGCGGGATTGCTGCCCCCGCGCAGCTGCTGCAGCCAGCCGGGAAGCTCTGTCCTGGCGTTGGCGTGCAGGTGGGCGAGGCGCTCCAGCAGCTCGGCACGCGCTTCGTCCACCTGCCCCTCGGGGATGCCGTCCAGCAGGATGGCGAGCGCCGCCCGCGCTGTGTCCTCCGAGAACTCTCCCCGGCTGGCGCCCCGGTTCACGTACCACGCTGTGAGCTTGCGCAGGGTAGAGCGGTACGGCCGCGTCCCGTTGACGAAGTGCTGCAAGCCCATGGGGCTCATCGGGATGCTGCGTGCCACCGCCCGCAGGGAGCTTTCGGCGACGGCACGCCGCGCCGCCTCCCGGATGGCCTCGATGGGCACGTGCGGGCTAGGCGGAGGCACGCGTCACCTCCCCATGGCGCGGGCCGTCCGGCCAGCGTCCAAACCGTATAAATCTAGTGTCGTTACACTCTTCAGTCTACGGCGCCGGCGGCGGCTTAACAAGAGGCGCGTTCCGCGTCTGCGGAACGCGCC
>DATAAG010000798.1:0-4384 GCA_036260235.1 Longimicrobium sp. | reverse complement strand
GCCGGAGGCGTACCGGACATCCTCGACGGTCACCGGACCGTCCCCGGCTGCGGATGCGGGAGGGATCCCGGAGGCCTGTCCGGAGAGCCTGACCGCGGAGAGTAGCACGATCAGCGTGGCCGAGCAGACGCTCCCCACAGGGTGCTGGTGCATGGCGGTAGGATAAGGATGTGACCGCCCCTCACGCTCCACCTGCTGGAGCAATAAGGCAGGGATCGGGCCGCGTCCAGCAGCTCGGCGAGAGGCCGCTCCGGAAGTCGTCCCGCCCGCGGACCCGGTCGAGCGGGTCCACCCGCGCCGCATCACGCGGGGGCCGCTGCCAGCCAGCGCCACTGCGAACAGCAGGAACCGCGGGGAGCGCCAGGAAGAGCACCGGATCGGTTACACGGGGCGTGGCTCCGTTCCGTACCACGCCGCCCACTGGTCCGCCGTCTCCTGGCTGGCGGGCCACTGGAAGCAGAGGGTGTAGCCGTCGGGATCCCTGACGTACAGCTGCCTCATCCCGTAGCCCTGCACGAACGGCGGCTCGGGATCGGCGCCGTGGGCGCGCAGGTGCGCGTACGCCGCATCCAGGTCACGGCAGCCGAAGAAGAGGGCCGTGTCGCGGTGCGCGGCCACGCGGGCGGGATCGGGAGCGGCCGGGCGCTCACCAGCGTCGTACGCGGCGTTCAGCATCAGCTCCACGCCCTCGCGCCGCAGCAGCGCCCACCCCACCTGGTCGTCCGGCCGCCGCGGCTGCGAGGTCTGGACGACGTCGAACCCCAGCACGTCGCGGTAGAAGCGGATCGACGCCGGCATGTCGAAGACGGCGAGCAGCGGGGCCATGCCCCGGATTTCGATCGGCATCCGATCCTCCTGGCGGTCAGGGACGCGACCTTGCCGCCGTTCCCCGCTTCGGCCGGGGACGGCGGATGGCTACCGCGGCGCGCTGGGCAGGTTGCCGCACGCCTTCTCCAGCTGCTGGCGCGCGGGGCCGGTGACCGCCCGCGCCTGCTCCATGCAGTTGGCGTAGCTGTCCATGGAGCGCTCGCGCTGCTTCCACTCCGGCGTAACGTCCTCCTTTGCCGCGGCGATGGAATCCTCGCGCGTGGGCTCGGGATTGGCGCGGCGCGCGGTTGCCGGAGCGCTCCCCGCGGGCGGCAGCGCGGGCGCCGCCGCGGAGTCGGGCGCGGCGGCGGCGGGCGCCTGCTGCTGCGGGGCCGCGGCGGCGGGCGCGTCCTGCTCGGGGGCGGATCGCTCGCAGGCGCCGAGTGCCAGCGCGGCGGCAAGGGCAGCGAAGGTGCGTCGGGCGGAGTGCATTCGGTGGGTCGGGTCGGGGATCGGGAGCAGCCCGCCGGCGCCCGCGCGCGGATGGAGCCGTGCGGCGGCGGCGCCCGCCGGGGGTGCGGCCAAGCGTACATCGCCGCGTCCGCGGGTGTCAAGCATCAGCCGCCGTCCGCATCCACCTCGCCGCGCAGGTAGCGCTGGCGCAGGTCGGGCGGGAACTTCTCGATGGCGTAGCGGAGCATCGTGCGCGGCATCCCGGCCAGGTGGCGGCGCAGGAACGCCTCCGCCGCCCCGCGGTCGCGGTCGGCCACCTCGCGCAGCATCCATCCCACCGCCTTGTGGATCAGGTCGTGGCGGTCGTGCACCAGCAGCTCCGCGATGCGCAGGGTGGTGCCGAAGTCGCCGCGGCGGATGAAGTGCTGCGTGGCGAGGATGGCGATGCGCCGCTCCCACAGCGACTCCGACCGCGCCAGCTCCTCCAGCACCCCCCGGTCCCGCGTCTCCAGGTGTGCCCCGACGACGTGCGGTGCGGAGGAATCCACCAGGTCCCAGTTGTTGATCCAGCGCGTGCTCTCCAGGTACAGCCGGTAGACGGCGTCCCGCGTCTGCTCGCCGCCGCGCGCGTACGCGTCGGCCAGCAGCAGCACGGCCAGCAGCCGCGCCTCGTGCCAGGGCGAGCGCATCAGCTCCGCGACCTGCTCCAGCGGCATCCCGCGGTGCTCGCGCACCAGCGTCCGCAGCACCGGCAGGCGAATGCCCAGGAACCGGTCGCCCTCGCCGTACTCGCCGGGGCCGGTGCGAAAGTAGCCCTGCAGAACGCGGGCGTGCTCCGGGTTGCCCAGCTGCTCCAGGCGCGCGAGCACCTCCGCGGCCGTGGTCGTCTGCGATGGTGGGTGCGCCACGGGCTACGAGGCCTGCTCGTCCACGAGCCCGGCGACGGAGCGGTAGCCGGCCAGCCTTCCGTCCCGGAACGTGAACTGCTGCGCGTTCAGCACCCGGTACGGCCGCCCGCTCTCCCGCCAGTGCCCCGTCTCGCGCGACATCACCATCACCGTGTCTCCCTGCGCCACCAGCGCCAGAGGCTCCGGCTGCTGCCGATCGACCGAGCCGAAGTTCGCTTCGATGACGGCGGCCACCTCGTCGGCGCCGCGCGCGTGCCGCACCCACGGTACCTCGTCGGGGGCAACGATCTCGAACTCCACGTCGGGATCCAGCTGATCGCGCAGCTCGTCGAAGCGTCCTTCGGCGATGGTGCGGATCATCCGCTGCAGCCGTTCCACGTTCCGCCGCTCCTGCGGCCTGGCGTCGCTCTCCGCGTCGCCGGCCTGGAATTCGGAGCCCAGCGCTTCCGCGGCCTCTCGAAGCGTCTTTGACATGAAGCACCTCCTGTGAGGGGAGTTCTGCCGCCCGCCAACGTTGCGTCGCCCGGCGGCACCGCGCCAGAGGCTCGCGCAGCGCGCGGCGTGCAGGCACGCGACTGCCAGCGGGCGATCGGGGAACGCTCCAGCGGGAGGAAGGGTCGTTCTCCGCGCTCCCGCCCCTTCCTCCACATCCCCCATGTGATCCTTGTTCCGCGTCCCATCACTTTTCGCGGCGAACGCCAGGGCGCGAACGAGGCGTAGATGGACGAAGTATACGATGGGACACCTGGGAAATCTGTACGTGTGGCCGTCATTCTACGGCGGGAAGCGGGCCAGAATGCGGACGGGCGTGCCGCTGGTTCGCGATTTGCTAACCCGCGCGCGGTTTTCTGGAGAGCAACTGCCACGTGGACACGATTCAGAAACAGAGGGGCCTGGCGCTCGCGACCGGCGGGCTGGCGGTGGCGATCGGGGTGATCGCGCTGCTGAACGCGCTCCATTTCGCGCGGGTGACGCCGCAGGAATGGGTGGTCACCGCGCTCGTCTGCTGCATGACGGTGGGCGGGCCGTGGCTGCTGCTGCGGGCGGGGACCCGGCTGTGGCGCGCCTGGGACCCGCACTTCGTGCTGGTGCCCACCCTTGCCGTCACCCTGCTGCTGTCGGAGCTGGCGTGGGCGGCCGCCGAAGCGCGGCTGATGGTGCTGGTGGTGTGGCCGGTGGTGCTGCTCTTCCTGGCCGGCTACGTCGGCTTCGGCACCGGGGCGCTGATGAGCGCGCTGATGACGGCCGGGTACCTGTCCGCCGTGGCCCTGGCCGAGCCGCCGGGGACGCGCATCGGGGTGGAGCTCGTCCTGGCGCTCGTCTTCCTGGTGACCTCGCTCTTCGGGTGCGTGGTGCTGGGGCGCATCCGCCACCAGCGGCTGGCGCTGGCCGCCGCGCGCGCGGACCTGGCGCGGCTGGTGAACACCGACCCGCTCACGGGGCTTCCCAACCGCAGGCAGTTCGCCGCCGTCTTCGGCGCGGAGATGGCGCGGGTGGACCGGTACGGCGGCAGCTTCAGCCTGGGCGTGCTGGACTGCGACAACTTCAAGGCCTACAACGACTCCCACGGCCACCCGGCCGGCGACGAGGCGCTGGTGGAGCTGGCGGGGCTGCTGCGCGAGCAGCTGCGGGCCAGCGACTCGGTGGCGCGGCTGGGCGGGGAGGAGTTCGCCATCCTGATGGTGGGCGTGGACAAGGCGACGGCGGCCCGCGTGGCGGAGCGCATCCGCCGGCGCGTGGCGGGCCACGGCTTCGGCGCGGGCGGGCACCCGCTCACGGTCAGCATCGGCATCGCCACCGCGCCGGAAGACGCGGCCTGCCCCGATGCGCTCTTTCGCCTGGCGGACCAGGCGCTGTACGCGGCCAAGGCCCAGGGCCGCGACCGCGTCGCGCTCGCGGACGAGGTGGCGGCGGAGGCGATCGGGTGAACCGCCAGCTCCGGCCCAGCAGCTGGCATCGCCGATCCCCGGCCCCCAGCGATTGAAATCGCCGCAACGACTACGCACTGTCCGCCTTCGCGGACAGCAACCCGCTGCCTTCCTGCCGACCTGCCGAATCCCGCCTGACCGCTCCCAGGAGCGAATGAATTGAGGGTTGGTCATAAATCCTCAGGCGCTGCGTAGAAGGGCCTTGATGCCGATCTGGTGGAGTTCGCCGAGGTGGTAGCGGTAAAGCAGAGCGATCTGGACTGCGAGTACCGCACCGAGCGCGAAACG
>DATAAG010000797.1:0-2640 GCA_036260235.1 Longimicrobium sp. | reverse complement strand
GTAGTAGTCCCCCGGCCCCGGCTGCTGGTCCGGCGTCTCCTCCTTCTGCTTGAGCTTGCGCATACGCGTAACGTCGTTCGTTCGGTAGATGCGGGACCGCGGCGCGCGGCCGCGGCCCGGTTGAAGGTTCACGTTCTTAGGACGCCGATCGTCCGAACCCCGGCGGAGGGGCACGGACCGGCGTCCCGGTCCGTGCCACCTACCGCGCGAAGTCAGCGATCAGCTGGGGCGCGGCCGCGTCGAACCCGACCACGTCCAGCATCCCCGCGTCCTCCGGGTCCGCGATGCTGAACCCGTTGGACGCCATCGCCACGACCACCAGCTTCGCGGCGATCCCCATCCGCTCCCGGTACCGGCGCAGCGCCTGCGACGGGTGGATGCTCCCCGCCCAGGTCTCGCTGTCCGTGTAGACCACGAACACGTCCACCGGCCACCGGTTCTTCTCCGCCTCCACCATCGGCAGGGCGCAGTCCGTCCCGCCGAAGGGGATGCCGCTGATGGACTTCACCACGTCGTCCAGCCGCTGGCGGGGGCTGATGGAGAGCGGGGACAGCCCCGTCTCGAAGCCCTGGTGCATGGACGGGTACGAGCCCGCCGTGAACGCGGTGAAGAAGTGCTCCGGCTCGGTGGCCGCCGTCACCAGCGCCATCGCCGCCGAGGCCTCGCGGCAGTTCAGGTGGTCCATCCCCAGCACGCGGGTGTACTCCATGGACCCCGACACGTCCAGCGCCAGCATCATCCGCCGGCGCGCCGGCTCCACGGACCCGAACGCCAGGTAGAACGCGGCATCCAGCGCGTCCACCACCTTGGCCACCGGCTCCCACGTTCCCTGCCCGCGCACCCCGCGGCCGGCCGCGTAGGTGCGCAGGGCGCTCAGCACCTGCACCGGGTGCACGCGCGCCCGCCTGAGCGCGCCCGCGTCGGCGATGCGCTCCGCAACCTTCCGCGCAGCGCTGCTCCCCGGCGCCACCAGGCCCACCCGCGTCATGGTGGCCAGGTTGCGGATGAGCGCCGTCAGCGGCATCTCCTCCAGCAGCGCCTCCCACACCACGGGCGAGGTCAGCAGGTGCGTGGGCACCATCTCCCGCGTCAGGCGGTTCTCGCGGATCACCCGCGCGGCCTGCCGCGGATCCAGCTCCGTCTCCAGGTGCAGCCGGTCGGCCGCCCGCACCAGGGCCAGCGCGTCGCCCTCGCCCTCGACGGGCGTCCGGGACTGCGACGCCGCCCGGGCGAACAGCGCCCGCTGCTCGTCGGTGGCCGGCCGCGGGTGCGCCAGGCGCAGCGCGTCGCGGTGGCTCCACCCGTCTCGCGACGGGTACTTCAGGAGCTGGTACGCCAGGTCGCGCGCCGGCTTCTGCGTGTACCACCCGGCCACGGCCCGGCGCACGCCGCGGCCCCAGCCGCGGAACCCGCGCACGTACTGCAGCCAGTGGAACAGGTGCGTCCCGGTCCGCGCCACCCGCGGCAGCGCGGCCAGCGCCGCGGCGCGCGTCTCCGGGTCGCCCAGCCCGGCCGCCATGGCCAGGACGAAGAGCGCCGGATCGTTCTTCGGGGCGCGCCCGCTCTCGCTCATCTCCACCGCGCGGGCCACCACGCGGGGGCCGTCCTGGGCCAGGCAGTCGGCGACGGCCTGCGCGTTCTCCAGGGTGAGCTGGCGCTCGCCCACGTAGTACGTACCGCCCTCGCTGCCGAGGACCAGGAACCGGTCCAGCCGGTCCCACGGGGTGATGGCCCAGGCGTACCCGCCCGCCGAGTTGGGAACCTGCCCGGCGCCCGGGATGGGCGCGGACTGCGGCGTGAGCATCGCCCGGACGCGGGTCGCGAAGTGCTTCGTGAAATCCAGCATGCTGCTTCTCGCCCTCCTTTCCGGGCCGAGAGTGAAGAAGGTGCCGCGGGCGGCGGATGATGGATCCGTGTCGCAGGAATCTCTCGTCCGCGGTACAGGCGGAGCGGGCTGGATAACCCTGCGATGTCGACCCGCCGCCGCGGCGGGGTTGCCGGCCCCCGGATGTGGCGTTCCGCCCGGTGTTCCTCCCTGTACTGCTCTGGTCGGGTGGTCGTTTGAATACGAGAACCGGACGAATTCGACCCGGAGGCCGGTACTGCGTGGGGAGCGCGCGCCCGTCGGGGTTCGAACCCGCAGCGTCCAGGTAACCCTCCACCTTCGGCCCGCGCGGGGCGGGCAAGGGACGGAGAGGGAACTCGCCGGACGCGGCTCCCGTTTGTGGCCCCTCCCCCGGCCCCTCCCCGCACGAACTGCCGTGCGGAGAGCGGAGAGGAGATCGGGCGGATGATGGGTCAGTCCCGGCCCCGGCCCTCGCGGGTTCCCGGGATGCTCTGTCGATAACCGGAGCTGTGCGACCCGCCCGGAGCCCCTCCCCCGCCCCTCCCCGCACAAACTGCGTGCGGAGAGGGGAGAAAAGCCGGCGCGGATGGATAAGGGCTCAGCTCGGCCCCCCGGGTCGCTTGTTCCGGGGATTGTTCTGGAGCGATAACCGAGACTGTTCGACCCACCCGCGCCCTCCCCCCGGCCCCCTCCCCTCGCGAACTGCGCGAGGAGAGGCAGTGAAAGAGGCTGTAACCTGTCCCCTGTAACCTTGCCGTTCGCGTGAGGGATGCGCGCCCGCAGGGCCGGGACGC
>DATAAG010000796.1:0-6626 GCA_036260235.1 Longimicrobium sp. | reverse complement strand
AAGGGGTGATGGAGTGAAGGGGTGATGGAGTGATGGAGTGATGGAGTGATGGAGTGATGGAGTGATGGAGTGATGGAGTGAACGGGTCGGCGTGTGCACGATGGCGTATCCTGCGTAGTTGAAGCCCCGCGCAATTTGCGGGGCTTTCCGCAGTTGTTGCGGCGGGTTCACCCGCTCAGGCGGGCCCGCCGCGCGCGGCTGGGATTGCGATCCCCTCCCTTATTCACCCCACCACCACCCCACCATCCCATCACCCCCCACTCCATCACTCCATCACCCACCACCCTTCGCGACCCTTTCGGGCGCAGCGGTGTACGGGGATGCGGATCACCGGACGACGGGACTCCCCGCGAGGCCCGCCGTCTTCCTTTTGCCGCGAAGAACGAGACGCGCGGCTCCCCGCATTGCATACGCATGTCCTTCGACGTACTCGGGCTGCAGCCCGCCCTGCTCCGCGCCGTCACGGAGCTGGGATACACCCGCCCCACGCCCATCCAGGAGCAGTCCATTCCGCCCGCGCTCACCGGCGCGGACGTGCTGGCCTGCGCCATGACGGGCAGCGGCAAGACGGCCGCCTTTGCGCTTCCCATCCTGCAGCGCCTGGCAGGCAAGCCCCGCGGCACCACCCGCGCGCTGGTGCTGAGCCCTACGCGCGAGCTGGCCGCGCAGATTCACGAGCAGTTCACCGCGCTGGGGCGGCACCTGAACGTGCGCGCCGCGGCGGTGTTCGGCGGGGTGGGGATGAAGCCGCAGGAGCAGGCGTTCCGCGACGGGGTGGACGTGATCATCGCCACGCCGGGGCGGCTGCTGGACCACCTGCAGTACCCCTACGCCCGCCTGGACCGGGTGGAGGTGCTGGTGCTGGACGAGGCGGACCGCATGCTGGACATGGGCTTCCTTCCCGACATCCGCCGGGTGCTGAAGCACGTGCCGGCGGAGCGGCAGACGCTCTTCTTCAGCGCCACCATGCCGGCGCCCATCGCCGCGCTCTCGCAGGACATGCTCCGGAAGCCGGTGACGGTGGACCTGCAGCGGCGGGCCAGGCCGGCCACCGGCGTGGCCCAGGCGCTCTACCCCGTCTCCGAGGAGCTGAAGGCGCACCTGTTCCTGGAGCTCATCAAGCGGGGCGACGTCGGCAGCGTGATCGTCTTCTGCCGCACCAAGCACCGCTCCAACCGGCTGGCGGACTTCCTGGACAGGCACGGCGTGCCCAACGCGCGCATCCACGGCAACCGCAGCCAGACGGCGCGCACGGACGCGCTGGCCGGCTTCAAGTCCGGCCGCTACCGGGTGCTGGTGGCCACGGACATCGTGGCCCGCGGCATCGACGTGGAGGCGCTGGAGCACGTGGTGAACTTCGACGTCCCGCACGTGCCGGAAGACTACGTGCACCGCGTGGGCCGCACCGCCCGCGCCGAGGCCACGGGCGACGCCTACACCTTCGTCTCGCCGGAGGAGGAGCGGGACCTGGCGCAGATCGAGCGCGCCATCGGCAAGAAGCTGCCGCGCATCACCGTGGACGGCTTCGACTACCGCGCCCGGCCGGCGGAGCGCTTCGAGGTCCCCATCGCCGAGCGCATCGCGGAGATCCGCAAGCGCAAGGCGGAGGAGCGTGCCCGCGCGAAGGAGAAGGCGGAGCGCAAGGCGCAGCGGCAGGCGGAGGAGGAGGCGCGCCAGCGCGAGAAGGCGCACCGCTCGTCGCGGGTGGAGCACCTGCACCGCGAAAAGGACGAGCGCCGCGCGCTGCAGGACGCCAGCCGGCCCGCCCGCCCGCAGCCGCACGGCGAGGGTGCCCGGCACGGCCAGCCCCCGCGCGAGATGGCCGGCGTGGGCGGAGGCCGCCGCCGTCGTCGCGGCGGCCGCGGGCGAGGCAGCGGCGGGGGCGGCGGCTACGGCCCGCGCCAGGGCTGAGCCGGACCCTTCCTCCGCCGATCATCATCATCGCGCCCACGATCTTGCCTGATCGTGGGCGCGATGCGTTGCGAGGGGTTCACGGGGAAGGCGCAGAGACGAACGGAGAGGGCGCATGCCGAATCCGCAGAACGCTTTATGTCACGCAGAGCAGCAGAGCAGCAGAGCAGCAGAGCAGCAGAGCAGCAGAGGGGGGCTCGTACTGCTCCTCTGCTCCTCTGCGGTGCAAATCCTTTTGCCGGACACGGTAGCAGAGGCTTTTTCGATGTCTCGGCATCCCCTCTTTTTGCCTCCGCGTCCGCTCCGTGGAATTCTTGTGTTTTGGCGCCAAGCGGGAGGTTTTCGCTTGCCGGAACGGGGGTTTGGAGGCGTTATTCTCACGGGCTCCCGCGCACAGCGGAAGTCCTGCCCGACGACACAAACCCGACGTAAGAGGAGCACGTATACATGCGCGCCCGAAGAGCGCTTTTCCTGCTGTGCCTGTCGCTGGCGGCTCCCGCCGCGGCGCAGGACGGCGTCCTGACCCGGGAGAGAACCTGGTGGTGCAGGGGGTTCCGCCCATTCCCGCCTCGCTCCCCGCCGAGGTGCGCCGCTACACGGAGTCGCGCACCGCGGCCTTCCTGGACTGGCACCCCACGCGGCGCGAGCTGCTGGTCTCCACCCGCTTCGGCAACGTGCCGCAGGTGCACCGGGTGGCCGCTCCGGCCGGCGCCCGCACCCAGCTCACCTTCTTTGAGGAGCCCATCACCCGCGCGGTCTACCATCCGCGCGACGGGCGCTCGTTCCTGTTCCTGAAGGACGTGGGCGGCAACGAGTTCGCGCAGATCTACCGCTACGACCCCGACGGGCGCACCGTCCTGCTGACCGACGGCGGCCGCTCGCAGAACGACCTGCCGGTGTGGAGCCGCGCCGGCGACCGCGTGGCCTTCGGCAGCACCGCGCGCAACGGGGCGGACCGCGACGTGTGGGTGATGGACCCCGCCGCCCCGTCCGCACGGCGCCTGGTGATGCAGAACACCGGCGGCGGCTGGCGGTGATGGACTGGTCGCCCGACGACCGCACCCTGCTGGTGCAGGAGACGGAGAGCGTGAACCGCAGCCACCTGTGGCTGGTGGACGCGGCCACCGGCGAGCGGACGGCCCTCACCCCCCGCGGCGCCGACTCGGTGGCCGTCGCCTCCGCCGAGTTCTCGCCCGACGGGCGCGGTGTGCTCCTGACCACGGACCGGGACTCGGAGTTCCTGCGCCTGTCGTACATGGACCTGGCGACGAAGCGCGTGACGCCGCTCACGGACGGCATCTCCTGGGACGTGGAGGCGTTCGACGTGTCGCCGGACGGGCGCACGGTGGCGTTCGCGGCCAACGAGGAGGGGATCTCTCGGCTGTACCTGCTGGACGTGGCCAGCGGCCGCTACCACCGGGTGGAGAGCGTGCCCGTGGGGGTGATCACCGACGTGCGCTGGCACCGCTCCGGCGCGGAGGTGGCGTTCTCGCTGAACTCGGCGCGCTCGCCCAACGACACGTACTCGGTGGACCCGCGCACCAGCGAGCTGACGCGGTGGACGGAGAGCGAGCTGGGCGGGCTGGTGGCATCCGAGCTGTCGGAGCCGGTGCTGGTGCGGTGGCCCTCCTTCGACGGCAGGTCGATCTCCGGCTTCCTTTACCGGCCCCCGGCGCGCTTCACCGGGCGGCGGCCGGTGATCATCAACATCCACGGCGGGCCGGAGCAGCAGGCGCGCCCGGTGTTCATGGCGCGCAACAACTACTACATCAACGAGCTGGGCATCGCCATCCTGTACCCCAACGTCCGCGGCTCCACCGGGTTCGGCAAGACGTTCGTCAAGCTGGACAACGGGATGAAGCGCGAGGAGTCCGTGCAGGACATCGGGGCGCTGCTGGACTGGATCGCCGCGCAGCCGGACCTCGATCCGCAGCGGGTGATGGTGCTGGGCGGCAGCTACGGCGGCTACATGACGCTGGCGACGGCGGCCACCTACACCGACCGCATCTGCTGCGCGGTGGACCTGGTGGGGATCTCGCACTTCGGCACCTTCCTGCGCAGCACGGAGAGCTACCGCCGCGACCTGCGCCGCGCGGAGTACGGCGACGAGCGCGACCCGGCGATGGCGGCGTACTTCGACCGCATCAGCCCGCTGAACAACGCGGCGCGCATCCGCCGGCCGCTGTTCGTGGTGCAGGGCGGCAACGACCCGCGCGTGCCGCTCAGCGAGGCGGAGCAGATCCTGGCGCGGGTGCAGCAGGTCGGCACCCCGGTGTGGTACCTGATGGCCCGCGACGAGGGCCACGGCTTCCGCAAGAAGGGGAACGTGGACTACCTGTTCTACGCCACGGTGATGTTCATCCGGCAGAACCTGCTGGCGGAGTGAGTGCGTGAGTGCGTGAGTGCGTGAGGAAAAGAAGGAAGCGGGCTCCGGGATGCTCTCCCGGGCCCGCTTTCTTGCCGTTGCGGTTTGTCCGCGAAGGCGGACGGCGTGTAGTCGTTGCGGCGACTTCAGTCGCTGGGCGGGGGGGCGGCCCGGGGCAACGTGAGCGTGAAGGTGGAGCCGCGGCCGTACTCGCTCCGGGCGTGCAGGTCGCCGCCCATGCCGCGCGCCAGGTCGCGGCTGATCGCCAGCCCCAGCCCCGTTCCCTGCTCCTTGCGGGTGCGGCTCACGTCCACCTGCACGAACGGCTCGAACACGGAGTCCAGCCGGTCCGGCGGAATGCCGATCCCCGTGTCGGTGACGTGCAGGCACACGCGGCCGGGCGCACCGCCGGGAGCCTCTGCGTGCACGGTCACCCGCCCCTCCAGGGTGAACTTGACCGCGTTGCCCAGCAGGTTCAGCACGATCTGCTGCACCTTCTCGCGGTCCGCCCGCGCCACCAGCCCCGCGGGCACCTCCACGTGGCAGGCGAGCCCCTTCGCCCTGAGCTGCGGCTCCACCATCGGCATCACCGTGTCGACCACCTCCGCCAGCGGCACGTCCTCGATGACGTACTCCACGCGGCCGGACTCGATGCGCGCCAGGTTCAGCACGTCGTTGATCAGCCCCAGCAGGTGCCGCTGGCTGCGCTCCACCCGGTCCAGCGCCTCCAGCTGCGCGGGGGTCACCGGGCCGTGGATTCCCATCTGCAGCAACTGCACGTATCCGCCGATGGCGTTCAGCGGCGTGCGCAGCTCGTGGCTCATCACCGCCAGGAACGAGCTCTTGGCGCGGTTGGCGTCTTCCGCGGCGGCGCGCGCCTGGTCCAGCTCCTCGGTGCGCTCCATCAGCGCCTCGTTCATGGTGCGCAGCTCCTCGCTGACCTCTTCCAGCTCCAGCGCCTGCGCCTGCAGCTGGTGGTGCTGCATCTGCAGCTCCGTCGCCTGCTCCTCCAGCAGCCGGTTGGCCTGTTCCAGCTCCCGCGCGTGGGCCTCGGCCAGGGCGCGGGCCTCGTCGGCGGCGCGGCGGGCGTACAGCAGCTCGTCCTCGTACTTGCGGCGCTCCTGCACGCGGATGAACACGCAGTCGTTGGCCGCCCGGCCGCCGCGCTCGTGCCGCGCCACGTTGCACAGCGTCCCCACCTCCTGTCCGCCGCGGGAGCGCAGGAGGAGAAAGATCTCCTCCGCGTGCCCGTGCATGCGGATGAGGGGAAAGAAGTGCGTCTGGTAGAAGATGCGGCTGCCGACGGTGAGGACGGTCTCGATGCTGCGGCCGGTGAGCTCGTCCGTCTCGTAGCCCAGCATGCGGAGGAGCGTGGCGTTCACCACGGTGATGACGCCGTCGTCCGCGAAGGAAAGAAAGCCGCAGGGGGCGTGGTTCAGCAGGTCGTCCATCGCCCGGTCTTCCGTCTGTCGCCCGGGTCCGCTCTCACCCGGCGTGGGCCGGCCGCAGGTACTCGCGCATGAGCCGGATGGTCTCTTCCGGGTGGCTCATGTGCGGGCAGTGGCCCGTGGCCTCCATCACCCGCAGGGTACTGCCGGCAAGGCTGCGGTGCACGTACTCGCCCACCTCCTGCGGCGCGATCATGTCGTCGGTGCACTGCAGCACCAGCGCGGGCACCCGTACGTCCGCCAGGTCCGCGCGGTTGTCGGCGAAGAAGGTGGCCTCGGCGAAGCGGCGGGCGATCGCGGGATCGGTGGAGCAGAAGCTCTCGGTGAGCTCCTGGCCCAGCTCCGGCCGGTCCGGGTTCTTCATGATGGCGGGCGCCAGGAAGTTGGCCCAGCCGATGTAGTTGCGGTCCATCATCTCCAGCAGCCCCTCGATGTCCGCGCGCTCGAACCCGCCCACGTACTCCGGCGGATCGTTCACGTAGCGCGGCGAAGGGCCGATCAGGATCAGCCGGTCGAAGCGCCAGGGCTCCTCCCTGGCGGCCAGCACGGCCACCATGCTGCTGACCGAGTGCCCCACCAGGATCACGTCGCGCAGGTCCAGCGCGCGGCACACGTCCAGCACGTCCTGCGCGTATCCGTCCAGCCGCGAGTAGCGGTCGGGGTCGTACGCGGAGAGATCGGACTTTCCGGAGCCCACGTAGTCGAACAGGACGATGCGGTAGTCGTCCTCGAACGCGGGGGTGACGTAGCGCCACATGTTCTGATCGCACCCGAACCCGTGGGCGAACACCATGGGCTGCGTGCCCCGGCCAAAGACCTTCACGTTGTTGCGGGACAGCACGTCCTGGCTCATCTGGCGAGCTCCTCGGGAAGAAAAACGCGCCCGCGGCGGCGGCGCCGCC
>DATAAG010000795.1:0-4451 GCA_036260235.1 Longimicrobium sp. | reverse complement strand
CCTCCAGCAGGTCGGGCGCGACCGCGTCGCCGCCCACGAAGGCGTGGCGCAGGGTGCCCAGCACCCCCCCGGGCGCGGCGCGGACCTCCTCCACGATGCGGCGCATGAGCGCCGGCACCGCGTGCACCGCGGTGCACCCGGCGAGGTCCTCCACCAGCCGCGGCACGTCCGGCACCCGCTCGCGCGGGACCAGCCGCACGGTGCCGCCGCCCAGCAGGGGGAGGAGCGTCTCGAAGAGCCAGATGTCGAAGGCGAAGGAGGCGAGCGAGGGAACGCGGTCGCCGGCGCCGAACCCGAACGCGTCACCCGCCACGGCCAGCGTGGCGCCGAGGCTGCCGTGCGGCACGCGCACACCCTTGGGACGGCCGGTGGAGCCCGAAGTGTAGATCACGTACGCCAGGTGCTCCGGCGTGAGCCCGCCGCGCCCCGGGTCTGTCGGCGGGAGCGAAGCCCACGTCGGCGCTGCGGCGTCCAGCTCGACCACGGGGAGGGTGGCGCCGGCGAACAGGGGGCGCAGCGCGGGCTCGGTGAGGAGCGCCGCGGGCGCACCGTCCTCCAGCATGTAGCGCAGCCGCTCTCCGGGATACGCAGGGTCGAGCGGGAGATACGCCCCGCCCGCCTTGAGCACGGCCAGCACCCCCACCACCATCCCGGGGCCCCGCTCCACGCAGATCCCCACCCGCGCGTCCGGTCCCACGCCCAGGGCGCGGAGGTGGTGCGCCAGCCGGTTCGCCCGCGCGTTCAGCTCCGCATAGCTCAGCGTCTCGTCTTCGAAGACGAGCGCGGCCGCGCCGGGCGTGCGCTCCACCTGCGCCTCGAACTGCTCGTGCACGAACGCTTCGCGCGGGTCCTTCACCCACGCGACGTTGAACTCCTCCACCACCCGCCGGCGCTCGGCATCGGGGAGCAGCTCCAGTCGCTCCACGCTCCCCCGCTCGTCCGCCACCATCCCTTCCAGCACCCGCCGCAGGTAGCCGAGCCAGCGCTCCACCGTCGCCCGTTCGAAGAGCGCCGTCGCGTACGTCACGCTGCCGGCGATCCGCCCCTCCCTTTCGCCCAACGCGAGCGTGAGGTCGAACTTCGCCTGTACGTGCGAGGATTCCGGGCCCCCACCCTCCACGTCGCCGGCGAGGCCGCCGCCCGCTTCCGCCGCCGGAAGCGACAGATCGTCCCCTCCGGGCGTGTTCCGCCACGCGAACGCCACCTGGAACAGCGGGTGGTGCGACAGGCTGCGCGCCGGCCGCAGCAGCTCCACCACCTGCTCGAAGGGGATGTCCTGGTGGTGCTGCGCCGCGAGCGCCCGCTCCTTCACCCGTTCCAGCAGTTCCGCCACGGTGGGCGCGCCGGAGAGGTCGACCCGGATTGCCAGGGTGTTGGCGGCGAAGCCGACCGGCCCCTCGATCTCCCGGCGCCCGCGGCCTGCCGTCGGCGTACCGATGACCACGTCCTCCTGCCCCGAGAGCCGGCTCAGCAGCACCGCCCACCCGGCCAGGAGCGTCATGTACGGCGTGGCCCCGTGCCGCCGCGAGAGTGCTCTGACTCCAGCGCTCAGCTCCTCGTCCAGCTCCACCCCCACGCTGGCGCCGGCGTGGTCCTGCCGCGCCGGACGCGCATGGTCGGTGGGCAGTTCCAGCAGCTCGGGCGCATCGGAGAGCGTCGTCTTCCAGTACTCCGCCGCGGCCTCCGTCGGGGCGACGGCCGTGGGGAGCGCCAGGCGCTCAGCGGTTGAAGGGTTCAGCATGTTCGAGGTCAACTGCCTGGGATGCGGGGGTGCGAGCGAGGTGGCGTTGCACCTCCCGAACGGCGGAGCGGACATGGCCGGCCGAGCCGGGCGGACGTTCTCAGCCCGGCTCCTCCCTGGCCGGCGCGGTCTCCGCGCCGGGCGCGCGAACGAGCTGCGCGAGCCGTGCAATGGTTTCGGGGTCGAACTGGGCGAGCCGCAGCTCCAGGATCCGTTCGGCGAGCGCCGTGAGCACCGGCTTCTCGAACACCGTGGCCAGTGGAAGCTCGAGGTTCATCCCCTGCCGCACCCGCGAGACGACCTGTAGCGCCAGCAGCGAGTGGCCGCCCAGCTCGAAGAAGTGGTCCCTCCGGCCCACCCGCTCCACTCGCAGCAGCTCCGCCCAGATCTCCGCGAGAGCCACCTCGATCTTGCCCACCGGCGCCTCGTACTCCCGGGACGCATACGCGTCCCCCTCCGGGGCCGGCAGCGCCTTGCGGTCCAGCTTGCCGTTCGGGGTAAGCGGCAGCGTCTCCAGCCGCACGTACGCCGCCGGCACCATGTACTCCGGGAGCGCGGTGGAGAGGTGCGCGCGCAGCGCCTCGCTCACCGCCGGCCCGGCGGAGGCGGGGGACGCCGGCGTCCAGTACGCCACCAGCCGCTGGTCGCCCGGCACGTCCTCGCGCGCCAGGACGACGGCCTCGCGCACGTCCGCGTGCTCGGCCAGCCGCGCCTCGATCTCCCCCAGCTCGATCCGGAAGCCGCGGACCTTCACCTGGAAGTCGGTGCGGCCCAGGAACTCGATCGTCCCGTCCGGCCGCCACCGCGCCAGGTCGCCCGTGCGGTACATCCGCGCCCCCGGCTCGCCGCCGAACGGATCGGCCACGAAGCGCTCCGCCGTCTGCTCCGGACGCCCCAGGTAGCCGCGCACCACCCCCGCGCCCCCGATGCAGAGCTCGCCCGCCACTCCCACCGGCACCGGCTCGCCCGTCGCGTCCAGGACGTAGACGCGCGTGTTCGCCACCGGCCGCCCGATCGGCACCTGCCCGCCGACAGTCCCGGCGGAATCGCCGCGGACCGCCTCGGACGTCGACCAGATGGTGGTCTCCGTGGGCCCGTACACGTTCCAGAGCCCGCCGACCCGGCTCCGCACCGCCGACGCCAGCTCCGCCGGGAGCGCCTCGCCGCCGCAGAGCGCGCGCATCCCGGGCGCGCCGTCCCACCCCGCCTGCACCAGCATCCGCCACGTGGCCGGCGTGGCCTGCATCACCGTGGGCGCGTGCGCGCGGACGGCGTCGGCCAGCGCCGCCGGGTCGCCGCTCCGCTCCCGCGGCAGCACGATGGTCCGCGCGCCGTGGAGGAGGGGGAGGAAGATCTCCAGCACGGAGATGTCGAAGGCGTACGTGGTCACCGCCAGCAGGCGATCCGCGGGCTCCATCCCCACGATTTCCCGCATGGAGCGGAGGAGATTGACCACGCCGAGGTGCGGGACGGCGACGCCCTTGGGCCGCCCGGTGGAGCCGGAGGTGTAGATCACGTACGCCAGGTGGGCCGGCGTGAGCGCGCCGCGTTCCGGGTCCGTCGCGGGGTGGTCCGCCCACTCCGGCCTGTCGGCGTCGATCTCCAGCACCGGCACGCCCGTGTTCTCCACCCGATCCCGGAAGTGCTTCTGCGTCAGCACCGCCGCGGGCGCGCTGTCGGCCAGCATGTACTCCAGCCGCTCGGCCGGGTGGCCCGGGTCCAGCGGCACGTACGCCCCGCCCGCCTTCATGACGGCCAGCAGCGCCACCACCATCTCCGCGCTCCGCTCCACGCACACCGCCACCCGCGCGTCGGGACCCACGCCCAGCGAGCGGAGGTGATGCGCCAGCCGGTTCGCCCGTGCGTTCAGCTCGGCGTAGCTCGACCGCTGGTCCTCGAAGACCATGGCCACCGCGTCGGGCGTGTGCTCCACCTGGGCTTCAAAGAGCTGGTGGATGCACGACTCGGCCGGATACGCCGCCTCCGTGCGGTTCCACGCCTCCAGCACGCGGGAGCGCTCGTCCGCGGGGATGAGCGACAGCCGCTCCACGGGCCGGCCCTCGTCCGCCACCATCTCCTCCAGCACCCGGCGAAGGTAGCCCACCCAGCGCTCCACCGTCGCCCGATCGAAGAGCGAGGTCGCGTACGTCACGCTTCCGACGATGCGCCCGTCCCGCTCCGACAGGTCGAGCGACAGGTCGAACTTCGCCGCCGCTTCCGACGCGGAGCCCGCCGAGCCCGCCGATCCCGCCGATCCCGCCGATCCGAGCGAGCCGAGCGAGCCGAGCGTGAGCCCCGGCAGCTCCAGCCCGCCGCGCGGGGCGTTCTGCCAGGCGAACATCACCTGGAAGAGCGGGCTGTGCGCCATGCTGCGCGCCGGCTGCACCAGTTCCACCACCTGCTCGAACGGGATGTCCTGGTTCTGCTGCGCCCCCAGCGCCCGCTCCTTCACCCGCGCCAGCACCTCCGCGACGGAGGGCGAGCCGGCGAGATCCACGCGCAGCGCCAGCGTGTTCACGAAGAAGCCGATCAGTCCCTCGATCTCGATGCGCCCACGGTTGGCGGTGGTGGTGCCGACGACCACGTCGCTCTGGCCCGACAGCCGGCCGAGCACCGCCGCCCAGCCTGCCAGCACGGTCATGAAGAGCGTGGTACCGTGGCGCTGGCCCAGCGCCTTCAGGCCGGCCGTCAGCGCCTCGTCCATCACCAC
>DATAAG010000794.1:0-7194 GCA_036260235.1 Longimicrobium sp. | reverse complement strand
CGCCGGGCGCCCGGCGCCACGTGCTTCTCGATGGCGGGAAGGAGCTGGAGACGGATGCGGTTCCGCGCGTAGCCCGTCCCCCGGTTCGACGGATCTTCCCGCCAGCACAGCCCCTCCGCCCGCGCGTAGCGGACGATCTCCGCGCGCCAGAACGGGAGGAGCGGACGGACGAGCCCCGCGCCGTCGCGCGGGGGGATGCCGGCCAGGCCGCGGATGCCGGTGCCGCGCAGCACGCGAAAGAGCACGGTCTCCGCCTGGTCGTCCGCGTGGTGCGCGGTGGCCAGGTGCGTGGCGCCCGCCTGCGCCTGCGCGCGGCGGAGGAAGGCGTAGCGCGCCTCGCGCGCCTCCGCCTCCGTGCGCGGGGGCGTCTCCGCGCGCGCCTCGACCATCGGCACCTGCCAGGCGGCGCACAGGCCGCGCACCCACGCCGCGTCGCGGGCGCTTCCCGGCCGCATGGCGTGGTCGAAGTGCGCCGCGGTGATCCGCAGCGTCCCGTCGTCCGCCGCGAAGCGCAGCAGGTGCAGCAACGTTACCGAGTCGCACCCGCCGGAGACCGCCACCAGCACGTGCGCACCCGTCCCCCGCACGCCCAGCCCGTCCAGGCTGCGGCGAACGCGTTCGGCGAAGGGCGTGCGTGGGGGCATGGGATGGGGTGGTCGGCGTGATCGGAAGAGCGAATCGCGGTCTATCGTGGTGGACGGTCCCGGCCGCGCCCCCTCCGGGCTCGCAAGACTCGCCCACCTCCCCCGAAAACCCCCGGGGGAGGTTGGGTGGGACGCCGGGTTCGTGCACGTCGAGCGGCATCCTGCGCCCGCGGAGGGCCCTCACCCGCGGCCTGGCGCCGCACCCTCTCCCGCAGGCGGGAGAGGGGATACACTGCATTCCAGCGCCGCGTAAGATCCTGCCGCACCTCTGCCCTCCCCTGCTACGAGGGGAAAGGGAGAACGTCGGCGCACGATCCTGGATTTCCGCCGTTCTCCCTCCCCCGCGCACTTTGCGGGGGAGGGCCGGGGAGGGGGCGGCCTGCGCTCGCAGCAAACTCTCCACCGCCCCGGAAATCGGCGGGGTGTACACCCTCTCCCGCGCAGTTTGCGGGAGAGGGTGGCGAGCCTGAGCGAGCCGGGTGAGGGCCCCCCCAACAAAATCGCCGCCCGGGCGGGCGGCGAGCAATGGGGGCGGACGGATCAGCCGCCCCGTTCCTGGCTGGGCCGGCGCGGCACGCCGTCCACGGGCGGGCGCTTCGCGCCGTTCACCGTCAGCTCGCAGCGGACGCCGCGCACGCCGTCCACGTCCCACGCGTCGTCCGCGGCGTAGCGCACCTCGTAGTAGTCGGGGAGCTCGCCGCGCAGCGTCACCACGCCGTCCCTCACCTCCACGGTGATGGCCTCCGCATCCACCCAGGTGTCGTAGAACAGCGCGTCCTCCACCTCCTTCTGCACCTCGTCGTCCGGACGGCGGCGGTTGCGCAGGCGCTGGTGGTACGGGCCCAGCCCGTAGCGCGCGGGGCCGTAGACGGGCCCGCTCTCCCACTCTCCCTCGTCGAACCCGCCGGGGCGCCGCCCGTACTCCGCCTCCGCACCGCCCCCGCCAAAGCCCGTGTGCGGCCGGAAGTCGCCGCCGTACGGGCCGCCGCGCGGGGCCGGTCCGTTGCCGAAGTCGCGGCCGTACGGGTTCCACGCGCCGGGGCGCCCGCGGTCCTGGTCGTAGCGCGGCATCGGTCCTCTACGCTGAACGGGTGAGCGGGTGAGCACGCCGTCCGCAACGCCCGCGCGCCGGAGTGCACAGGGACGGCGCGGCGGGCGCGGAAGGCCATCATCCATCCTTTCCGCAAGGCGCCGTCAGGGCCGCAACAACCGTTCCAGCCAGGGCTCCGTCTCCTCCCGCGGCGGGCCCGGCGGCAGCGGCCGTCCGACCCGCTCGTGGAGCACGCGCGCCAGCCGGTCCGGGCGGTCGGTGATGATGCCGTCCACCCCCCACTCCAGCAGCCGCCGCATGTCCGCCTCCTCGTCCACCGTCCAGACGTGCACCGCCACGCTGTGCGCGTGCGCCTCCTTCACCCAGCGCGGGCTCAGCACCTGCCGCCCCGCGTTGCGCTCCGGCATCTGGAAGGCGTCCACCGGCGGCCGGTAGAGCCGGGTGGTCCCCGTGAGGTGCAGCGCATAGAAGGCGTACAGGTCCTGCGCGCCCGCGCTGGTGGGGCCGGGATGGTCGCGGAAGAGGGCGCGGTTGCGGCGGTCGCCCGCGGCGACCAGAACGCGGTGCTCGGCATCCAGCTCGCGGATGGTGCGCTGCACGGCCGGCTGCGCGCGCCCGTCCTTGATCTCCACGTTCACCCGCGCGCCGGGGAGCGCCGCCAGCACCTCGCGCAGGGTGGAGATGCGGACGCCCCTGCCCCGGAACGGATACGACGCGCCGCCGTCGGGGGTGAAGCGGTAGCCGGCGTCCAGCCGCTGGATCTCGGCGACGGTGAGATCGGCGACGCGGCCGCGGCCGTCGGTGGTGCGGTCGACCGTGCCGTCGTGGATGACGACGCAGTCGCCGTCGCGGGTGGGCTGGACGTCGGTTTCCAGGATGTCGGCGCGCCACCAGTCCAGGGCGCGCCGGAAGGCGAGGAGCGTGTTTTCGGGGGCGAGGTGCGATCCGCCGCGGTGGGCGATGAGCAGGGGGGCGCCCGCCAGGTAGCGGTGGCCCGGGCGGGCGCCGCCGCCCAGCGGGAGCCGGGGAAGGCGCACGGCGCGCCGGGCGGTCAGACCGGGGCTTCCAGCCGCTCCTGCTCGGCCGGGGTCAGGCGGTACAGGCGGTACAGCACCAGGTCGATGAGCCGCGCCGTCATGTGGCGCGCCCACACCAGCTTCTGCGAGTCGGCGCCGGCCTCCAGCCTGGCGGTGGCGTCGGCGTAGCGCTCGCCCAGGAAGGCCAGGATCTCCTCCACGGCGTCCGGATGCGGGCGCGCGGGAGCCAGGGCGTCGTCCGGGACGCGGTCCACCAGCAGCCCCTCCACGAACGCCAGCAGGCCGGGGAACACCATCTCCGTCAGGTGGCCGCCGGGGATGGCCTCCTCGGCGGTGAGCTCCTCCCAGGAGAGCTCGTTTTCGTACAGGTCCTCGGCCTCGCGGCGAATGAACTCCAGCCGCTCGGCGGAAAGGGGCTCCGCGTGGGCGCCCGCCACCTCCGCGGGCCGGTCCAGGCTGCCGCAGACGTGCGTGCGGCGCCGTTCCACGTACGCCTGGCCGGTACCGGCGATCGCGGCGTTCCTGCTCATCGACAACGGGGGGCTCCAGGAGTGCTTGCGAGGGGTCGTTCGGCTCGGGGCGGGAACATAGGCCGGGGCTGGGTGGGCCGCAAGCGAGCGGTGGGGTGGTGGAGTGATGGAGTGATGGAGTGATGGAGTGATGGAGTGATGGAGTGATGGAGTGATGGATGGGTGATGGGGTGAGTGCGGGTGGCCGGCTCCGAGCTCAGCGATTGAATCGCCGCAACGACTACACACTGTCCGCCTTCGCGGACACCCATCGGGCAGGACTTCGAGGGGAGGCTGTTGCAGGCTGTCCCCTGTAACCTGTCCCCTGTAACCTCGCCGTTGCAGGCTATTCCCTATTCCCTATTCCCTGTTCCCCACCCCCGCCCGCTCCTCCGCCAGCCGCCACCGCATCCGCCCGGCCCAGCCGCACCGGGGGCAGGAGCGGAACGAGACGCCGCTGTGCGCCAGCAGGCGGTCGAAGCGGGTGGCGTGGATCGGCTGGGCGGTGACGGAGCGGCAGGTGGGGCACTCCGGCGCGTACGGCAGGCGAACCAGCACGTGGGCGGCGTAGAGCGTGGCGCCCAGCATCGTCGTCAGCAGCAGGATCCAGATCAGCAGGGCCACGTCACATCTCCTTGCGCCTTCCGTACTTGCGGCCGCCTCTCCGGACCGCCCCGATCGACGGTGCAACCGCCGTTCCGCGCCGTCACGCACGGAGCTTGCGAGGCACCCCGCTGACGCGACGCTTCTCAGGAAAGGAGGGCGGGATGAGACGCAACCGCTATGACGAGGGGAGAATGCGGGCTCCCTACGACCGCGGCTACGGCCGGCCGATGCGCGGCCGCGGGCACTACGACGCGGAGCAGCGCGGCGGCGGATACGACCGCGGCTGGCGCGAGGCGATGGCCTACGGACGCGAGCCGGGCGCCCCGGCGCCCATGTTCACGCCGTTCGGCTGGGACCCGATGATGCGCTGGGCCGGATGGGACCCGCTGATGGGCTTCGTGCCGTACCAGGACACCCCGCGCGAGTGGTCGTACGGCCTGGCCGAGGACGCGCGCCGCTACGACCATCCGTACTACCGCGGCGGCGGGCAGGCCTACGGCGGCGACTACGGCGCGCGCGGCTACGGGCGCGACTACCGCGTGCAGCGCCGGCCGTACGGCCGCGGCTACGACACGGACCATCCCATGCAGCCGCGCCGGGGGCCGCGGCGCTGACCATCATTCAACCACGAGGAAAGTCGCAATGCCGAAGCGCAACCAGGACACGGGCTTCGACCCCGACGAGATCGAGAACAGCGACCCCGAGGGCGAGCAGATGTTCGCCGAGGCCGGGTTCGAAGACGCGCCGGACGGCGGCCCCGTCTTCTCCGCGCCGGGGCTGGAGGACGCGGACAAGCGCCCCGGCGGCCACGGGCAGAAGGTGGCCGGCATCCCCGAGGACCGGCAGCGCATCGTGAACTCTCCCAGCGAGCAGCGCCCGGACAGCGAGGGCATCGTGGTGCACGAACGCGGCGGCGAGTCCAAGGGCGATCCCGCGGTCGGAGGCACGCGGCCGGACTGAACGGCAGGTTACAGGGGACAGGTTACAGGTTACAGCCAGCGACTGCCGACGCGGCCGCTGGCTGTTCCTATTCCCCTATTCCCCATTCCCTGCTGTTGCCGGCTGTCCCCTGTAACCTGTAACCTATCAGTTCACTTCGCGCACTTTCCGCCCGCCGACCGCCCGTGTCCGAAAAGCTGCCCTTCGACATCCCCGACATGATGCGGCGCATCCGCAAGGCCGTACAGCCGTTCCCCAGGGCCGCGATGTTCGAGCTGGCGGAGCGCGGCTACACCACGCCCTTCCAGCAGCTGGTCGCCTGCATCATCTCCATCCGCACCACGGACGAGGTGATGCTCCCCACCGCCGTCAACCTCTTCGCGCACGCCTCCACCCCCGCGGAGGTCGCGCGGCTGAGCGTGGACGAGATCGACGCGCTCATCCGCACCAGCGCGTTCCACTACGGCAAGGCGGGACAGATCCGGGAGATCGCGGAGCAGCTGGTGGCGGAGCACGGCGGCGAGCTGGGGTGCGACGAGGCGCTGATGCTGTCGTTCCGCGGCGTCGGCCCCAAGTGCACCAACCTGGTGATGGGCGTCGCGTGCGGACAGGCGCGGATCGGCGTGGACGTGCACGTGCACCGCGTCACCAACCGCTGGGGCTACGTGGCCGCGCCCTCGCCGGAAGCGACGATGGCGGCGCTGATGGAGGTGCTGCCGAAGCGGTACTGGGTGGAGATCAACAAGCTGCTCGTCCCCTTCGGCAAGCACGTCTGCACCGGCCGCCTGCCGAAGTGCTCCACCTGCCCCGTCCTCGCCTACTGCCGCCAGGTCGGCGTGACGAAGCACCGGTGAGGACGCAGAACGAGTCGCATCCCAACCGAGTTGATCAGGCAGAGAGGCAGGCGAGCGCCGTTCCTCTGCTTCTCCCCCCCTCTGCTGCTCTGCTGCTCTGCGTGACAATCAGTCCAGTCCTGGCGATCGCGACTACGCGGCGGGTGCAGCCTCCGCGTGCTGCTTCACGCGTGCCTGGTAGATGCCGGGGGCCCGCCGCTGGCGCAGCAAGGGTGCGGGAGCGCGGCCGCGCACGCCAGAGGCGATTGCCGTCACCCGACGGACGGCTCCGCGACAGCCTCGGCTCCGCGCCGCCGCCGGCGGCGCCTGGGCGGCTCGTGCGAGGCGACGAGGGCGCGCAGGGCGTGCACCAGGCCGCCCACCTCGCGGATCACGCGCTCGTCGCCCTCGCGCAGCAGCGCGGCCAGGATGTGCTTGCAGACCCGTTCGCGCCACAGGTGGTCGCCGCAGTCGCACCGCGGGACGAAGCGCGAGCGCAGGTCCACCCAGTGCGGCTCCTCCCCGCCCGTCACCACGTAGCGCCCCGGGCCCACGTGCTCCACCGTGAGCCCCAGGCACCGCTCCAGCCGCGCGGGCTCGATCCCGCCCGCCGCCTCCATGTCGATCTGCACCGTCGTCATCATCGCTGACCTCGTGAAAAAGGTACAGTTTGCGCCTGCGATGATACACCTGAAGAGGGCTCTGGTTTCGGATTAACTTCGGTTTTAGACAACTCGCGCACGGTGCACGCAAGTGGCTGCGGAGGACAGGGATGTGGGGAGTTCGTGAAGCGGAGGAGTGACCGGGCCGGCGTCCGTCCCGGCGATTGAAATCGCTGCTGGAACATCACGAAGTCCGCCTGCGCGGACTACACCGGAAGCCCCGCCGGCGACGCGGGCAGCGGCGCCAGGACGGGGCTTCTCGCAGTTCCGGCTGCGGTTCTGCCGATTGCGGATCAGAGCCCGGTAACGCAGCCGCGGTCCGCAACCAGCCGGTCAGTGCCGTGATCTCACCCACGCGAGTCCGCGCAGGCGGACTTTGCGACGTTCCAGCGGCGAATTCATTCGCTCCTGGAGGCGGACTGCACGATTGATCTGGTCAGATCCGCAATCGGCATCACCCGCTCGGGTCAGGTGAGGCTCAGGACCCCTGCCGCTCCTCGCGCGGGTGGCCGTGGCCCTGGTTCTTCGACTCGCCGGAGGTGTCCAGGTCGCGGTCGGTCCCGCGCGTCGCCGCGTCGCGCGCGCCGAACTCGGCCCCCTGGTTGTCCTCGCCCTCGGTGCCCTGGGGCGTGTTGCCGCTGGTGACGCCGCCGGGGTGCTGGTGGGTGGTCTTGAGATCGGACATGATCCTCCTCACACGCTGTGGGAATCACTCCTGACGGAGTTCGCACGACAGAGGCAAGAGGTGTTCCCGTAACGGCTTATCCCCGCCTGTCACACCAGGGGCGGGTGGTTCCCGCCACCGCGGACGGTGCACTCTTCTTGCATCGCGCCCCGGCCGGTGAAGAAAGCGTGACAAGGGTGTTGCGCTCCTCGTTCACCGTGCGTAGCTTCGAAAGTGGAGCCCAGCGAG
>DATAAG010000793.1:0-3959 GCA_036260235.1 Longimicrobium sp. | reverse complement strand
CGGCTCTGGGCGAGCGAATTTATGTCGTGCTCCCCGTCAGACCGGGAGAGCGCCACAATTCCAGCCCGGCTACTCGAGCACTGGGTGCAGGCCCTGGCTTACGCCGCCTGAAAGGCGAAAGTCAAGCTTAGGAGGGAGCGCCCGCGCCGACCCGACGGATGAGCGCGGAGCCCGTCGCGCGACCGAAGAATCTCCCGCCCCTCGCGCCGAACCCGCCCCGGACATCGTCCGGGGAACTCAGCGTGACCGCGAGATCCTGCCGCCCAGCGTACAGATTCTTCGGTCGGCGCGCATGCTCGTGAGCGGGCGGCAAGATCCGGGGGGCGCCTCCCTCAGAATGACAGCACGGGCGGGGAGAAAAACCACTCCACATTCATTCAGGAACCGCGGTCAGGAAGACGACGCCGGAAAGGCTGACGTTCAGCAACACCCTCTCAGGGGCATCAAACCGCCGCGCGCTGGTATGTGCGCGGCGGCGCTGCTATTCTGTGCGCCGGCATCCACCCCAGCCAGCGAAGCGCGCGTGAACATCCTGGTCCTCAACGTCGGCTCGTCGTCGCTCAAGTTCCAGCTGGTGGACACGGACGAGAAGCGGTTCGCGGAGAACAGCGACCGGCGGCTGGCGCGGGGGCAGATCGAGCGTATCGGCGGCGAGGCGGTGTGGAGCTTTCGCGCGGGCGACGCGGCGCCGGTGAAGGGCAGCGCACCGCTGCGCGACCACCGCGCCGCCGTGGAGTACCTGCTGGCGTGGCTGGTGAGCGACGACTCCGGCGTGGAGATCCACTCGCTGGCGGACATCGGCGCCGCGGGGCACCGGGTGGTGCACGGGGGCGAGCGCTTCGTGCACTCCGTCTCCATCGACGAGGAGGTGATGCGCGGCATCGAAGAGACCATCGAGCTGGCGCCGCTGCACAACCCGGCCAACCTCAAGGGCGTGCAGGCCGTCCGCGCGGTGCTGGGTCCCGCGGTCCCGCAGGTGGCCGTCTTCGACACCGCGTTCCACCACACGCTGCCGGAGCGCGCCTTCCTGTACGCCATCCCCTACTCGCTGTACCGCCGCCACCGGGTGCGCCGCTACGGTTTTCACGGCACCTCGCACCGGTACGTGAGCTACCGCTGGCGGCAGATCACCGGTACCCCGCGAGAGCGGCAGCGCATCATCACCCTGCACCTGGGGAACGGCTGCTCCGCCTGCGCCATCGTGGGCGGCGAGTCCATCGACACCTCCATGGGGTTCACCCCGCTGGAGGGGCTGGTGATGGGCACGCGCTCCGGCGACCTGGACCCGGCGCTGCTGGACTACATCGCGGAAAAGGAGGGACTCTCCCTCTCCGGGGTGGAGACGCTGCTGAACAAGCAGAGCGGCCTGCTGGGCATCAGCGGCCTGACCAACGACATGCGCGAGCTGCTGGCCGAGGCGGAGGAGCACGACGACCGCCGCGCATGGCTGGCGATCGAGATCTTCTGCTACCGCGTGCGCAAGTACATCGGCGGCTACCTGGCGGCGATGGGCGGCGCGGACGCCGTCTGCTTCGCGGGCGGCATCGGCGAGAACGCGCCGGCGGTGCGCGCGATGATCTGCGAGGGGCTGGAGTGGGCCGGCATTCGCCTGGCCGAGGCCGCCAACCACGCCTGCAACGGCGTGGAGGCCCGCATCAGCCCGGAGGGTGCGCACCCGGAGGTGTGGGTGATCCCTACGGACGAGGAGCTGCTGATCGCGCGCGACACGTACCGCGTGGTGCACGGGATGGAGACGAGGTACTGACTGAAGTGCGTGAGTGCGTGAGTGCGTGAGTGCGTGAGTGAACGGCAACGGCAAACAGCGTCGCGCTGCGCGCGGACCCCTCACCCCCGGCCCCTCTCCCGCAAACTGCGCGGGAGAGGGGAGCTAAGCGGCCCGAAGGGGCACTGATCCTCTCTTTTCACTCACGCACTCACGCACTCACGCACTCTCCATGGTTCGCGGACGATTCGCACCCAGCCCCACGGGCGCGCTGCACGTGGGCAACGCGCGCACGGCGCTGCTCGCGTGGCTGCACGCGCGGGCGGCGGGCGGCGCGTTCGTCATGCGGGTGGAGGACCTGGACGTCGGGCGCGTGCGGCCGGGGATCATGGAGCGCCAGCTGGACGAGCTGCGCTGGCTGGGGCTGGACTGGGACGAGGGGCCCGACGCCGGCGGACCCTGCGCGCCCTACGTGCAGTCCGCGCGGCAGGGGCTGTACGACCACGCGCTGCGGCGGCTGGCAGAGCGCGGACTGCTCTTCGCGTGCACCTGCTCGCGCAGGGACATCGCCCAGGCAGCCAGCGCCCCGCACGCGGGGGAGGAGGGGCCGCGCTATCCCGGCACCTGCCGCGAGCGCCTGGCCGACCCCGCCGTCCCCTCGTTGCTGGCGCACGGGCGCGGCGCGTTCGCGCTGCGGATGCGGGTGGAGCCGGAGGCCGTCTGCTTTGCCGATGGCGTGATGGGCGACTGCTGCTTCGACCCCGCGGCGGAGGGGGGCGACTTCGTCGTCCGGCGCAGGGACGGCGCGGCGGCGTACCAGCTCGCCGTCGTGGTGGACGACGCGGCGATGCGGATCACCCACGTGGTGCGCGGCGCGGACCTCCTCGCCAGCACGGCGCGGCAGATCCTGCTCTACCGCGCGCTGGACCTGCCGATCCCCGCGTTCCTGCACGTGCCGCTGATGCTGGGCGCGGACGGCGAGCGGCTGGCCAAGCGGCACGGCGCGGTGTCGCTGGGCGAGCTGCGGGAGGCGGGCGCGCCGCCGGAGCGCGTCGCCGGGTGGCTGGCGGCCACCTGCGGGCTGGCGGAGACGGGGGAGGAGCTGCCCGCCGCGGCGCTGGTGACGCGGTTCGACGCCGCCCGTCTTTCCACCGCGCCCACGGTGCTCTCCGAGGCGGATCTGGCGCGGCTGCGGGAGGGCGGCGGGGCGGGCTGAAGTGCATCCGTCCGCCGTTGCAGTGGGTGTTTACGAGCGAAACTATTCCGCCACGGCGCTTTGCGCGCTATTTTGCCCCGCAATCACCCGACATCCCCTCCGAAGAAGCCTCGTCATCCCCTTCTTCGACACTCTCAGGAGGAACCCTGATGCGATTCGGTGTGCTCGCCCTGGCCGGGGTGCTTGCGCTGCCCGCCGCCGCCGCCGCGCAGAACGAGGGAGGCTTCGCCACGCAGCCGCCCCCGGAGCTGGTCCCGTTCACCCGCTTCGCCATCACGCCGTGGGTGGGCTTTCGCGTGCCCTACGGCTCCGGCGACTACTTCGTCTTTACCGAGGCCGGCGACCAGTTCCAGCTGGTGGAGGACCGGGGCGGCGGCGCGGCCCTGGGGCTGGACGTGGCGTACCAGGTGACCGGCCCGCTGAACGTGGTGGCCGGCGTTGCCTACACCGCCGCCGACCAGGACCAGCTCACGGTGACGGACCTGCAGGGCAACGAAGAATTGTTCCAGGCGGACGGACCGGAGATCTGGTTCATCAAGGCCGGCGTGCAGTACCGCCTGCCGGACCCGGTGCCGGACAACCGCCGCTTCCACCCCGCGGCGTACATCACCGTGGCGCCCGCGCTGGTGAACGTGGACTGGCCGGACTTCGAGGGGATCGACGACGACAACGTGACCGGCAGCAGCCGCCACTTCGCGCTGAACCTGGGCGTGGACGCGGTGACCAACCTGGGCTCGCGGGGGCTGGCGCTGCAGTTCGCCCTGGAAGACTACATCACCTTCTGGGACACGGACCGCGTGCGCCTGCGCGACGAGGTGCTGCTGGGCACGCTCTTCGAGGAGGCGGTGACGGTGGACTACGACGAGGCCGCCAACAACATCCTGGTGCTGCGCGCCGGCGTCTCTTGGCGCTTCTGAGCACCGGATCGGTCCCGCTGCACGGCGAGGGGCGCACTCCACGCGGAGGGCGCCCCTCCGGCTTTTGCGGAACCTCGCTGATCCCGCGCCACGCCCCTCCGGG